>CAVKMC010000109.1:0-6769 GCA_963657285.1 Agathobacter sp. | reverse complement strand
CTCATGTTAAATGCTATTATTTTAAATGACTCGACACTTACTTTGGGAATTTACAGAAGCTTTTGATCGACACCATCGCAAGACTCACAGGGAAATAAACATTTGACATTTCCCTTGCGCCCGTATATAATACCTAGAGCTATTCAAATCGGGTAGCGATATTTTTAGAGAGGTGATTTACACAATGGCAACAAACAGAAATCTCCGTTTTAAGACCAGCAGACGTTTCGGCGTAAATGTATACGGCCATCCGAAAGCGTTAAAACGGCAGGTAGCAGATGCTCACCAGAAGAAACAGTCTGAATACGGCATCCAGCTCGCAGAAAAACAGAAAGTGAAAGCAATGTACAACCTGCTTGAAAAGCAGTTCTACCGCTATTACGATAAAGCAAAGAGAATGTCCGGCGTCGTTGGCGAAAACCTGCTGTTCCTCCTGGAAACCAGACTCGACAACGTAGTATACCGTGCAGGGTTTGCACGCTCCATCCGTCAGGCTCGCCAGATGGTTACCCACGGCCTCATCAATGTCGATGGCAAGAGAGTGGACATCCCGTCCTATCCGATGCGCGCTGGCCAGGTAGTCTCCCTCCGCGACTCCTACAGATCCAATGAAATGTTCAAACAGTCCTTCCAGGAACTGAAGACCTTCGATCTCCCATACATCGAAAAATCCTTCGAAAACTGGACCGCTACCCTCGTTCGTTTCCCGCAGAGAGACGAACTCCCATACAAAGACGAAGTCAACGAAACCAACATCGTCGAACTGTACTCCAAATAATTGGGATATGTGGACATACAAAAAGCAGACCCTCGGGTCTGCTTTTTTTGCGCAAGAAAGGGATAGGGGACAAGGGATAAGGGATAAGGCGCGCTTTCCGCTATAAGACCATCTTCCTTTGGAAGGGGGAGGGCCCGAAGGGCGGGGGTGAGGAAGCAGCCAAGCGCGCCCCGACTACCGACCACCGACTACCGATTACTAAAAAACAAAAAAACTCGCGATCCAAGTCGCGAGTTTTTATTTGGAGTAAATTAGTCTGTCAATTCTTTAATGAGGTCGTGGACGGTGGTGATGCCATTGATCTTCCAGGCGTTGGCGCCGCAGAAGACGAGGCCGTGGTCCACATCGCCTTTGACGGCGCGGATGAGAGCCTGGGTGATGCAGTAGGGGGTGGTGGAGGGGTCGCAGGTCTTGAGGCAATGGAAGCAGTTCGTCACGGGGATGCGCTTCTGACGGAAGGCGCAGACGAAGGGGTTCAGCAGTGCGCGGCCGGGCATGTGCACCGGGCTCTGCACGATGGTGACATCATCCTTTTTGGCATTGACGTACATTTTTTTGAATTCATCAGACGCGTCACATTCCTTGGTGGCCACGAAGCGGGTGGCCATCTGCACGCCTGACAGGCCCAGGGAAAGGTAGTGCTCGATGTCCTTCTTGTCGAAGACGCCGCCGCCAAAGACCACGGGGATTTTCTTTTTGAATTTTTCTTCGAATTCTTTGACCACTGCCAGGATTTCTTTGATTTCCTTTTCATAGCCATCGCCTTCGTGCTCCTTCACCTGCTCGCGGGTGTAGCCCAAGTGGCCGCCGGCCTTCGGTCCTTCGATGACCACCATGTCGGCGGTGCGATGATGATGACGGTCCCAGAGCTTCAAGATGACGCGGGCTGCTTTCGGCGAGCCGATGATGGGAGCGATTTTGGTATTCGTCCCTTCCACGCAGGCCGGCAGGTCCGATGGGAGACCAGCGCCGGTGAAAATGATGTCGGCGCCGCTTTCGGCTGCGCAGCGAGCGTAGTCCTCGTAGTGCTGGCCCTTCCACATGATGTTCACGCCCACGATGCCGCGGGTGGCTTTTTCTTTTGCCTTCTTGAGCTGGTCCTTCAGGGCGCGCAGGTTCGCTTCCACTGTATTTCTACGGAAGTCCGGTTCGTTGAAGCCGATGTTTGCCGCCGAGATGACGCCGATGCCGCCCTCATTGGCTACCGCACTGGCGAGCCCCGAGAGGCTGACGCCGATCCCCATGCCGCCCTGGACGATGGGCACAGACGCGGTCAAATTTCCAATATGCAGTTCCGGTAATTTCATAGTATCACTCCTACGATTTTCTTTGAAAATATTTCCTATCAATAAATAAACAAGCAAATAAAACTGTTTGACAAAATGCAAAATGTGATATATCCTGTATTCACTGTAGTTTATGCTAAGAAATGAAATAAGTCAATGGATATTTTCGAAAATTGAGTAATATAAAAACATACAATCAAATATAAATGTTTAAATTATAACCAAGTGATAAAATAGGAGCACAAAAAAGGCTAGACAGGGCGGGATTTCCAAGACTTTAGACCAAGAGTCAAAAAATATGAGGCAGAATTTTTCTGATGAAAAAATTTTTGATTTCTTTGATAAAATAGAAAAATTCCCCAAAATAGGGGAAGAATCTATTTCCTGAAGAAAAAGAGAAAGGTGGGAGACGCTTTTTCAATTTCCTGCGTGCAGGACTTGCCAAGGTGTGATATAGTATTAGCAGCAGGTGATAATATGAGCAGAAAATTCAAGATGGATAAAAATCAAAGACGAGAAGCGATACAGACCCTGCTCCGCCAAAATCCATGTCTGACAGATGGAGATCTGGCAGAGAAGTTTTCTGTATCAGCTGCGACGATTCGTCTGGATAGGCAGACCTTGGGGATTCCCCAAATGCGCGACCGCATAGAGCACTTGGTGTCCGACCCCACAGAGGGCCGCGGCGGCATCCGCATCCTGGATATGGATGTGGGCGTGAAGGGCGTGGGCCTCTTCGACACAAAGGAGGAGATGGCCGATGCGTCCGGTGTCGTCTGTCCGGAGAAATTGTATGGCGCTTCTGCGTCCTTTGCCGAGGCTTTGGCAGGGGAGGCTTTCGCACCGACCCAGGTAGGAAATATCAAGTATAAAGTACCCGTGAAGCCGGGGACTACACTGGTGATGAAGGGGCGGATCGCTTTGGTCAGAGGAAATAAGAGACATATCTATATCAGTTTCTTTGACGGCGAGGCAGAAGTGTACCGAGCTAAGTTTATTATGGAATTTTTGAATTGATGGAGGCGTCCCATGGAAAAAATAGCTGTCGATGCTATGGGTGGTGACTTCGCGCCGCTGGAAATCGTATTAGGAGCGATTCAGGCTGTACGGGAATGGAAAATCCCGGTGGTTCTGGTGGGAAAGGAAGAGGAAATCCGTCCAATCCTGGAAAAGAATGGGGAAGAGAAGAATCCTCTGATCGAAATCCACCACGCGTCGGAAGTCATCGAAATGGGAGAGCATCCGGGTATGGCTTATCGGAAGAAGAAGGATGCTTCTGTCTCTGTAGGCGCTCGTCTCGTCCGTGATGGCGAGTGCGGCGCTCTGGTAGCGCCGGGTTCCACTGGAGCGGCCGTGACAGCGGGCCTTCTTGGCGTCGGCCGTATCAAGGGTATCGAGCGTCCGGCGATCCTGACGCCTATCCCGAACCAAAAGGGTGGCTATACCTTCCTGGTGGACTCGGGGGCCAGCGCGCAACCGAAGCTTTCTACCTATGTGCAAAATGCCCTTTTGGGCTATATCTACGCCACTAAGGTGGCTGGGATTTCCCATCCGAAGATCGGCCTCTTGAATATCGGCGCTGAAGATACCAAGGGGAGTCCTTTGGTGACAGAAGCCAATGAGGTGCTGTCGAAGCAGAAGGTCATTCCTTTTGCCGGCAATGCAGAAGGCCGGGATGTGATGAGCGGCGAATTCGACGTAATCGTCACCGATGGGTTTACAGGAAATGTAGTTTTGAAATTCGGAGAAGGCGCTGGAAATATGGTGGCCGCTCTCCTGAAGGATGCGGTGATGAAAGGCGGCCTCCGCGCAAAAATCGGAGGATTCCTTCTGAAACCGGCTTTGAAGAAATATTTGGCTAAGCCTTTGGACTACGCAGAATACGGCGGAGCTCCGCTCCTTGGCATCAAGGGCGGACTTCTCATCTGCCACGGCGCTTCCAAGGCGAAGGCCATCAAAAATGCCATCCATATGGCACAGGACGTGTGCCGCGAGCATTTGGATCAGATCGTCATGGATACGCTGAAACAAATGGAAACGGAAAGCGTCTAGGAAATAGGGGAGGCCGCGAGGCCTTTTGCCGAGTTAGTGTAGAGACTGTAACGGTGAAGGGTTACAGGTTCAAGTATTTAGGTTCAAGGGGAGGTGCGGCACACAAACAAAAGTGCCGCAAGTTTGAAAAAGTGGATTCGCATTTTCTATATTTCAAAATTCACGCCGCTATATGAATTGATGTGGCGTACCTTCCCTCGAACCTTGAACCCTGAACCCTGAACCTTTGGCACTCTTCTTTTATATGCTAACTCGTGATAAACAGAAATCTGACTGTTCTCATTTCCTTATTGCAATGGAAAGGATACATCATATATGACTGGATTATGTTCAGCCGGGATTTTGGGTACCGGGCACTATGCACCGGAGAAAATTCTGACTAACGCAGATTTAGAAAAAATGGTAGATACCTCGGATGAGTGGATTCGCACTCGTACCGGTATCGAGACAAGACATATCGCTTCCCGTACAGAGACCACCTCGGATCTCTGCGTGAAGGCAGCTATCCCGGCGATGGAGATGGCTCATGTAACCCCGGATGATATCGACTATATCATCGTAGCTACCGCGTCTCCGGACTATGTGGTGCCATCCACTGCCTGCATGGTGCAGGATAAGCTGGGCTGCCAGCATGCCGGGGCTATGGATATTTCTGCCGGCTGCTCGGGCTATATCTATGCTGTCGCTTTGGCATCGAACCTGGTGAAGGCAGGCATGTACAAGCACATCCTCATCATCGGTGCGGAGGTGCTTTCCCGTCTGGTGAATTGGGAGGATCGCTCCACCTGCATTCTTTTCGGCGATGGCGCCGGGGCGGCAGTGATCGGCCAGGTGGAAGAGGGCTACGGCCTTCTGGCTTCTGACCTGGGTTCTGATGGAAGTCTCGGGAAGATTCTCAATATTCCCGCCAGCGGCGTAGCAGAACCGGTGACTCACAGAGCCATCGATTCCGGCCGTATCTATATCCACATGGAAGGGCCGGAGGTTTTCAAAGCCGCTGTCCGCCATATGGGTCAGACTACCATGAAAACTCTGGAAGCGGCAGGTATCACGAAGGAAGATATCGGCATGTTCATCGCCCACCAGGCGAACAACCGCATCATCCAGGCCATCGCGAAGCGCCTCGCTTTGCCGCCGGAGCATATGTATGTGAATGTAAATAAATACGGCAATACTTCTGCGGCTTCCGTAGGTATCGCTTTGGACGAAGTGGTCCGCGCCGGCAAAGTAAAGCACGGCGACTACGTAGTCCTCACCGGCTTCGGCGCCGGCCTCACCTGGGGCTGCGACGTGATGCGGTGGATGTGATTTTTAGTGATCAGTGGTCAGTGATTAGTGGTCAGGACGCATTTACTTGCTTCCTCAATGCTATGATGAAGCAGGAGCGCGGTGCCTTTGTGAATTTGCGGCGCTTTGTGAATTGTGCGCCGCACCACCACTCCTCACTCCTAACTCCTCACTTCTCCCTTTTCATTTCTGAATTGTGAATACTAGGCTATTTTGCCTTTAGAAACTAATAACTAGGAGCGTGATACAATGAAGACTGCATTTCTGTTTCCCGGACAGGGTTCTCAGAAGGTAGGCATGGTGCAGGATCTCTATGAAAAATATGATTCTGTGAAAGCATTGATCAAAGAAGCAGATGAAACGCTGGGATTTTCTATTTCCAAAATGATGTTTGAAGGCCCGGATGAAGAGCTGATGAAGACCGAATTCACCCAGCCTGCTATCCTGACCGCCAGCGTAGCGGTATGGCAGGTGCTGAAGGAACACGGCCTCACACCGGACATCGCTGCCGGCCACAGCCTGGGCGAATACTCCGCTCTGGTGGCTGCCGGCGCTATTTCCTTCGCCGACGCTGTCCACACCGTGCACCTCCGCGGCAAATTCATGCAGGAAGCGGTGCCGCTGGGTGAGGGCAGCATGGCCGCTGTCATCGGCTCCACACCGGAAACCATCGTGAAGGTGTGCGGCGAAGTTTCCACCGACGAGCTTCCGGTGCAGGCAGTCAATTTCAACTGCCCCGGACAGGTGGTTATCGCCGGCGCTACGGACGCCGTAGCAAAGGCTTGCGTGGCTCTGAAGGAAGCCGGCGCTCGCCGTGCCGTGATGCTGAAGGTCAGCGCACCTTTCCATTCCACTTTGATGGAACCGGCGGCTCTGCGCCTGAAGGAAGTACTGGACCGCATCGATATCCACGACACCACTATCCCGGTAGTAGCCAATGTGAATGCAAAGGAGGAAACCAAGGCTGCTGACATCCGTCAGAACCTGGTGGACCAGGCAGCGCATCCGGTGCATTGGGATGAATCCATCCGGAACATGGTAGCCGGTGGCATGACCCACGCGGTGGAAGCCGGCCCGGGTACGGTACTCTCCGGTTTCATGAAGAAGATCGACCGTAGCATTCCCTGCTGCCATGCAGAGGATATCGCTACAGTAGAAGAAGCTCTCAAAGCAATGAAGGGAGAATAATATGGAAAATATCGAAAAAAGTGCACTGGTTACCGGTGCTTCTCGCGGTATCGGCAAAGCGATTGCCTTGGCTCTCGCTGCAAAGGGCTATGCGGTAGCGCTGAACTATGCTGGAAATGCAGCCGCTGCGGATGCTGTAAAAGCAGAAATCGAAGCAGCCGGTGGCAAAGCCTTCACC
>CAVKMC010000108.1:0-6775 GCA_963657285.1 Agathobacter sp. | reverse complement strand
CTTCTTAATTTGTGCGCCGCACCACCACTCCTCACTCCTCACTCCTCACTCCTAACTCCTCACTTTTCGTGTAGCATCCAGGCTTAAAATGGGTTACAATAGTAGAGAATATAAGCGAGAGTTGACGCGAGGTTGTCGGAAAGGGGAAGAGTATGACATATTTCTATCCTGCCGTGTGTACATGGGAAGAGAAGAAGGGGACCTTCTTTGTATATTTCCCAGATATGATGGGCTGCGAGGCTCGGGGACATTCCATGGACGAAGCCGCCGGGAAGGCGCGGGAAGCTTTGGCCGCTTCGCTTTTGGAAATCGAGGAGAAGGGACTCCCGCTCCCGCCGGCCAGCGACGAGCGGGCCTTGGTGCGGCGCATCTACGAAGGCCGCATCTGCACCTTCCTGGTGAACCTGGACGACTACCGCCACTACCGCGAGTACAAAGTCAGCCACGCCGATGCCAAGAGCGCCCAGTGGAAGGCCGAAGCGAAAGAGGGCAGAAGCCGCGGCTTCTTCGCTCGACTCTTTGGGACCAGATGAAAATAAAAAGCAGGAATGAATCGTTGGGAGATTCATTCCTGCTTTTTGCGTTTTAGGGATAAGTGATATGGTCCGCGTACCTGCCTCGCCATAGCTAGGAGCTATAAGCTGGGAGCCTGGAGCTCGGAAAGCGACACTTAGTATTTAACTGCGTCCTACCGCCGAGCATGCCTACTGACGCCAAAGAAGCTCCAAGCTCCAGGCTGAAAGCTCCTAGCTATGGTGAGGCAGTCAAATGCGCCCCATCCCTTGCTACCGCAGCAAATTCATAAACACCATCAGCACCGACGCGTTCAGGAAGTCCACCACGAAGGCGCCGATCAAGGGGATGACGAAGTAGGCGGTGTGAGCGGAGCCGTAGCGTTCGCACATGGCGTTCATGTTGGCGATGGCGTTGGGCGTCGCGCCCAGGCCGAAGCCGCAGGTGCCGGCTGCCATGACAGCGGCCTCGTAGTCCTTGCCCATGACGCGGAAGATGGCGAAGTAAGCAAGGAGGGCGATGATGGCCACCTGCACCAGGAGCGTCGCCATGAGCGGCACCGCGAGGGCGGTGAGCTGCCAGAGCTTCAAGCTCATGAGCGCGCAGGAGAGAAAAATATTGAGGCACATGCCACCCAGCACTTCGCACTCCTCCTGCTGGGTGTCATACCATTCCGTGATTTCTGCCACGTTTCGAATGATGGCCGCCATGATCATGCCGCCGATGTATCCCGGGAAGACGAGACCGATGTCGGTGAAGAATTGGCTCACGTAGGTGCCAAGGCCCATGGCCAGAAGCAGCTGGCCGAAGGCGTACATGAAGTGATCCATATTGAGGTAGGCAGCCGCCTCATCGCGGGGACCGTGAGAGGATTTTTCCGTTTCCTCCTTCGCACTCGGCGTTTCATCTATTTCCTTAGAAACCAAATGGAAGCGCCGCACCAAAAGCTCGCCCACCGGCCCGCCGATGAAGCTGCCGGACACGAGACCAAAGGTGGCCGCCGCGAAGGCGATGGTGGTGGCATTCATGAGTCCCATATTTTCCAAGACCGGACCAAAGGAGCCCGCCGTGCCGTGGCCGCCTACCAGAGGGATGGAGCCCGCCGCCAGCCCCATGAGCGGATTCAGACCGAAGAGCTCGGCCATGGAAATCCCCACCACGTCCTGGATGATGATGAGAAGTCCCACCAGGATCCCCATCTTGAAGACCATGATGCCGCCGCGGAAGATGAGGCGGATGCTGGCCATGTAGCCGATGCTGGTGAAGAAAAGATTCATGCACCAATTTTGCATCACCGTGTCCTGGCTGTAATTCCAAATCCCTTGGGTATACAGGATACAATTTAAAATAGAAAAAATCGTCCCGCCGATCACCGGCGCCGGGATACAATATTTCCGAAGAAGAGCGATCCGCTCCTTCAAGAAACCGCCAAGGAAAAACACAGCCACCGCGGCCGCTAAGGTCTGATACATGTTTAGTGAAATTGTCATAGTGAGGCTCCCATTTGTCGAAACGAAATCCCAGAAAAATTTCGTTTTCTTTATTATGGTGAAATTATAAATGATTTTTTGGTATCGGTCAAGAATAGGTCTATGCGGCAAGTGCATAGCAATGGCGGCAGGGGATCGTGGATAAGCTCGCGCGGGGTTGAAGTGAGGAGTGGGGAGTGAGGAGTGGAGGTGCGCCGCACAATTCATAAAGCGGCGCAAATTTTGAAATAGAAATGCATGTACCTGCTTCCTCATAGCATTGAGCTTTGAGCCAGGAGCTGGTAAGCTCGCCCCACAAGACGCCCAAAAGAATTGCCGACGGTACAGGGACTTCCTTTTACTGACGTCTCAAGCAAGAGGCTTACACGCTCAAAGCTATGAGAAAGCAGGTTCGCGCGCTGACTTTCCTAACTTGCGGCGCTTCTTAACTTGTGCGCCGCACCACCACTCCTCACTCCTCACTCCTCACTCCTCACTAAAAACCAAAAACCGCCCCGTGAGGAGCGGTTTCTTTTCGCGCGCTGCGCTTCTTATTTCTTATCAGCCAGGTAAGCTTTGAGAGCGTCTGCCAGTCTCTTTACGCCTTCTACAGTAACGTCGTCGTCATTGTAGGAGAAGTTGAGGCGGAAGAAGTTCTTCTTGCCGGAAGCCGGGAAGAAAGCATCGCCTGGTACGTATGCGACTTTTCTTTCCAGAGCGTATGGGAAGAGGTCACGGGAGCTCATGCCTTCCGGCAGTTCGACCCACAGGAAGAGGCCGCCGTGCGGGTAGGTGCATTTTACGTCGGATGGGAAATATTCTTTGATGGCATTGCACATCACGTCGCGACGATGGCCGTAGAGCTTGCAGTTGTCCTGTACGTGGCCTTCGAAGTCGTAGTTCTTCATGTATACAGCCACTTCACGCTGGGTGACGGACGGGGTAGCCAGGTCGGTGGAGCCTTTGACCAGATCCATCTTCGCCAGGATTTCGTCGTTGCAGACCATCCATGCCAGACGCATGCCGGGAGCCAGAGTCTTGGAGAAGGTGCCGGAGTACATGACGAGGTGCTTCGGGTCCATGGAAATCAGCGGAGCGATTTCTTCGCCCTCGAAACGGAGATCGCCATAGGGGTTATCTTCGAATACCGGGATTTCATACTTGGTCACCAGTTCCATCAGCTTCTTTCTGCGTTCCAGGGACATGCAGCGGCCGGTCGGGTTCTGGTAGTTCGGGATGACGTAGATGAATTTTACATTCGGAGTGGTTTCCAGATATTTTTCCAGTTCTTCGGTGATGATGCCGTCATCGTCGGTCGGAACTTCGATGTACTTCGGCTGTTCGAAATCGAATGCGCCGATAGCACCCAGGTAGGTCGGGCTTTCGCAAAGGATCACGTCGCCCTTATTCAGGAAGACGCGACCGGTGATGTCGAGGCCCTGCTGGGAACCGGTAACGATCATGATGTTCTTGGCTTCCACCTTGTCCATGCCCATAGGCTGGTACATAGCGTTCATGCGGTCAGCGATAGCCTGACGCAGACCCATGAAGCCCAGGGACGGGCCGTACTGCATAGCGCCGGCGCCATCTTCCTTGCGGACCTTAATAGCCACTTCGGTCAGTTCTTCCAGCGGGAAGGTCTTCGGAGCCGGCAGGCCGCCTGCGAAGGAAATAATATCGGGCTGAGCAGTCAGCGCCAGAAGGGGTCCCAGGTCGGACGGTCCCATTTGTTCAAGTACGTCAGAAAAACGAATTGCCATAGCAATCTCTCCTTTCAAAATAGAAGGTCTCCCCTCATATATAGAATGAATGGTGAGGATCGGGAGTAATAAAAAAACGCCCCTACTTCCTCTCGGAAATAGGGGCGACATGCGCGGTACCACCCTACATTATACTCAATTACGACCCTAACGCGGCCTTGCGCCTACCACTACCTATCGCAGCAGGGACTCCCAGGTGATATCTCTCAAAGGAAATACTCCGGCTTTCACCATCCGCCGGCTCTCTATGCTATCTCTCCTTGCAGCCTGTCCTGTTCAACGTCTTTCGTCCATAACGCGGACCGCGTCAGCAGCTACTCTCTTCACTGCTGAAACTCCCGGGCGACCCTCATCCTAGTCCCACCGGCTTCCACCACCCGCCGGCTCTCTATAGAAACATCCGATGACTCTTCCGTTCCTCGCCATTCATTCTTCTACTGTAGTTTAAATTGTACTACTCCTATGGGAAATGTCAATAGGGTTGTTGGTTGGAATAACGATTGAGGTTTAGTAATCAGTGATCAGTGATCAGCGGTCAGTACGTACTTGGCTGCTGTCTCATTCACGCCGGTAACTTTTGACCAATAATAATCAGTAGCGGTCTGAAAACAGAATTGACACAAAAGCCTGCTCGTACTAATTACTGACCACTAATTACTAAATACTAAAGCAAGCACTGCCTACCCAAACACTTCCCCTCTACCTTCGAACCCTTTATAATGAATCCAAAGGAGGTCCACACTATGAATCACACAAACGAACTTACAGAAAAAGAAATAGAAATCCTCAGTGCCGCCTGCGAGCGGCGCGGGATCCCGCTCGTGGAGTGGGAGAGGAACCCAGAGTACTCCATGTGCTTTGCCTGCGGCGAAGGAAATCCCATCGGGCTGCACCTGCACTTCTGCAAAGCGCCGGATGGCTGCCTCTCCGTCTTCACACCGAAGCGGGAGCACCAGAGCTACAACGACCGCATGCACGGCGGCCTCATCATGACCCTCATGGATGAAATCATGGGAAACTACCTCTTCCTCAAAGAAGGCATCCCCGCCTACACCGGCAAGATGGAGAGCCGCTTCCGGAGACCCATAGAAATCGGCGAGACCGTCCTCATCAGCTGCCAGGAGGTCAAGCGCAAAGGACACCTGGCCATCCTCGAAGCGCAGATCACTCTCGCTGATGGTACCGTAGCGGCCGAGGCCACGTCGCATATGATGCTGGGTTAGTAATCAGTGATCAGTGATTAGTACGCATTTGACTGCTCAGTCAATCACACTCAAGCCCTCTTCTCTAAAGAGGGTGCCCGTAGGACGGATGATGGATTTAGTAATCGGTAGTCGGTACGCATTTTCTGCACTGTGACCTCCTTCCCTTGGAAGGAGGGGAACCGCGAAGCGGTGGAGGTTGGCCCATGGAAACCGTTTCCCCTACCTGCCTGTCAAAGAGAAAAGAGCGATAGGAATTGATTTCCTATCGCTCTTTTTTATAGTACAAACAAATATAATCTTTCTCAGCAAAGCCCCATTTCCTTTACTATCTCTCGAACTTCTGCTTCTGAGCACTCTGCCAGCTTTGCAATCACAGGGATATCCATATGCATTTTCCAAAGGTTAGAAATAAGCCGTCTTTTTTTCTCTTGTTCCTCTCGCAAGGAATCATTCTTGCTAGCGGTCCAAGCTTTATCCCAAGCTCTTTCGTATACGCCCACACTCAAGTTACACATGGTATCTACCGCTCTTTCAATGTCCTATTTCCTTAGCAATAGCTGCAACCTCTTCTTCCGAGCACTCTGCTAGCTTTGCAATCACAGGGATGTCCATATGCATTTCCCAAAGGTTAGAAATGAGTCGTCTTTTTTTCTCTTGTTCCTGCCGTAAACAATCATTCCAGCCTTTATTCCAAGCTCTCTCATATACACCCACGCTCAAGTTACACATGGTGTCCACCATCCCTTCTTCGTTCTGATTTAAATCAATGAGGTAATTCTCTTTCAGCTTACTCATTTTAGTTCTTGCATTGTCATCGGATTTGAAAAGCTCGCTCAGGAGATTCAGCAGACGGTTTCCCAGGTCCCGCTCTCCGTCTCCGATGTAGACCATCACCACCTGCAATAGATCGTAGGTCGTTTTCTCTACTTCATAATCGCCAAATTCCGGCCGCTCTTCCAGCTTGTATCTCGTGATGCCGCTTCTTCCATCGGGCGTATCCATGCAAAGCCAGATGCTATAAACCTTTTTGACCTTCTCATAATGAGCCTTTTCGAAGTCCACGCTGTACTGCGAGGAAATCAAGCGGCTGCAATAGTACACCGCTCGCTTCAATAGCGGGTAAGAGAGGCGCAAATTTTTCTGCGCTTCCACATTGATAATCAGCTCCAGCGGCTCATCATCCGGTGTCACCGCACGGAAGCGGATGTCGAAGGTCACCTTGCCCTCTGTGACAAGCGCATCCTCCGTATTCTCTCCGCGGATGCGGGAGGCTGCGTTTGTCTCATCCGGCAGCACCGGCGTCAGCGCCACCTCCGGTGTGCCCTGGATATACCGATCGCGGATGTCCGGGATCTCACTGTCCTTAAATTCTTCTACGCAATACTTCATGATCCAAGCCAATATCTTCCGGCTCGCAAGCAGCTTCTTCGCCACTCGGTCATACTCCGGATTTTTACCGGCCAGGTAGAAATCATCCAAACTCTTTTCGCTATCCATCGCCCGCCTCCTCTCTGCTCTTCCATCTGTATTATACCCAAATCAAGAGGAAAAAGGAAATTTATTTGAGGGGAGTAAGTAGTCGGTAGTCGGTGGTCGGTAGTCGGGGCGCGTTTGGCTTTGGGAAAAAGCTTTTCCATTTCCCTTTATCGCTGATTGGCCCGAAGGCTCGGCTTAACGTGATGAGGCAGACGTCATGATATCAGGGTAAAAGTTTTTTGCTAAAGGCTACAGCAAATTTGTTGCTCTAGGGAACCGCTGATTAAATCGTTATCTGAAATCATTCTAGAATTTTTATGCAAGACGAGGAAAAGTAATCCGAGAATAGTGA
>CAVKMC010000107.1:0-6797 GCA_963657285.1 Agathobacter sp. | reverse complement strand
GTATGGCTCTTGACTTTTTTGATTAACCAATTTACACCATTATACAGACATTATCCACGTAATTCGAAAGGAGCAATTACTATGTCCTGGAACACAGCTATCACAAAACTATTAGATCTCCGCTATCCCATCATCCAGGGAGCCATGGCTTATATTTCCGAAGGCGAATTGGCAGCGGCTATGCACCATGCCGGCGGCTGCGGCGTCATCGGCCACGGTGGATTCACCGTCGATGAAGTGCGAGAACACATCCGCCGGGCCAAGGATATTTTGGGCCCTGGGAAAACCTTTGGTGTGAACCTGATGCTTCAAATGTACAACAAAGACGATGTGGCTCAGCTCATCTGTGATGAGAAGGTCCCCTTCGTCACCATCGGTGCCGGAAATCCGCTTCCTTACTTGGATCCCTTCCACCATGCCGGCGTGAAGTGCATCCCGGTGGTGCCCAGTGTGAAGCTGGCCCATCGCTTGCAGGATGCCGGCGCTGACGCCATCGTGGTCGAAGGCATGGAGGCCGGTGGTCATGATGGAAAAATCACCCTCATGGCCCTTCTGGAAAATGTGCTGCCGGAAATCGAAATCCCTGTGGTCGCCGCCGGAGGCATCGTAGACGGCCGCGGCATCGCTGCCTCTCTCCTCATGGGCGCATCGGGCGTACAGATGGGTACCCGTTTCCTTTTGGCTAAAGAGTGCCACATCCACCCGAAGGCCCAGGAAGCCATCATCCGCGCCAGCGATACAGACTCTGTGGTCACCGGCTTCACCACCCGAGACACCGTCCGCGGCCTGAGAAATGCTTTCTCTGAAAACTATCTCGCTAGAGAATACAGCGGCGCACCGCAGGAGGAACTCACTGAACTTTCCAGAGGCTCCTATCGCCGCGCCGTTATAGATGGCGATACAGAAAACGGCTTCGTCCTGGCCGGCATGTCCCTCACCCACCTCACCAAGATCCAGCCGGTTTCTGAAATCATGGAAGAGCTGGTCAGTGTAGCAGAAAACCGCCTCGCCATGGCCTCGAAGTTAGCGGTCAGTGATTAGTGATCAGTAGTCAGTACGCGTTTCCCGCTAAGCAACTTTCTGCCTGCTACTGATTTCTTACATGCTCCCCTTTATTCTCTACCCCTAATTTTTCCCAATCAAAAAGCACCATGAACCATTCCTTGTGAAATAGTTCATGGTGCTTTTTATTCTGAAAATAATAACAGACTAAAATGGATTTTCCCACGGTTCTATGTCGCTGAAATCATCACCGGATTCATAGGGGCCCAGCTCTCGTCCCGGGTTGTAAATTTCCCGAATCGAACCGTACTCATTTTTGAGCAATTCACGATAGCGTCCCTTGACGCTAGGAAGATAGCAATAACGATTGAGTGAGGCTTCAAGCGCATTGCCATCTTCATCTGTTTTTAGCTCGATTTTGATATTTTCCGGTATCTCGAGCTTGTTGATTTCTGCTCTATTCGCCTCAGTCATCACTCGATCATACACGACCTCATACCGGATGCTACCATCGGTATTGCGATTCGTCGGGGAGATTTTGCGTGAGAAATTCAGCGTATAGTACCTATCAAGCAAATCATAAGGCATAAAGCCCTTCATTACGTCTATAGCCTCTGTCAATGACACCGATTTCTTCGGCTGGAGCAGGATGAAATCCCATTTGATTTCAAATACATAGCCACTTTCATCCTTATGCTTGCGTCCATCAACTGTGAAAAGCCGTTTTTTCTCCTTCAAGCCGTAGGAAATAGCGGACTCATTATTGCAGCTGATATTGACAGCCTCCACCGGGAATTTTTTACCAAATGCCAGCATGGCATCGTAATCGCCTAGCAGCTTTGGGCGCTCCCCCTCTGTGAGAAGCTGCCAGCTATCCGATTTCCAGGATTCATCGATAGGCACTTCATGCAAAGACGGCGTTTTCCAGGGCTGCGCTCCATACCTGGGCCAGTAAACCCGTGGAGCTATTTGAATACGCATATGTGTAATAGCGCCGACAGGATCGGTCGAAATCTTGAATCCCATACTAATAGGTAGGCCATGTTCCTGCTTCGCATAGTTGCTACTCGTGAATTTTTCCTTGAGCCCATATATTACAAAATAGGTGACAGCAGAATCCGTCTTATCGGTCTCCCTATAACTGACAGCTTCGCTAAGCTCATAGTAGGTATCGATTAGTTCCCAGGGCATGAAGCTATTGGCCAGCTGCACTGCTTCCTCCAGGCTGACAGAAGGCCTATCCTTCATATGAGAGAAGGAAATCTGAATGTCATCGATTAACTTTTGCGAAGACGATTTGTCAGAAGAGATTTCTTCGCCATCAGATACCCAAGAGGCTTTGGTCATGTCCTGCTCATAGGTTTCCATATGCAATACAGTGTTGTCATCATATTCCTTGTCCAATTTTACAATATTTCCATAGCCTTTATAAAAATCAACCACAGACTGACGAGTGGAAAGCAGCCGCGGATGGCCCTCCTTTTGCAAAAGCGCCATATCGGTCATGTGGCTGTCCCGCAGGGAGCTATTGTCTGTCACATGTGATTCACCGGTTACCATCGCAAGTATGGTAACCACCAAAAATAGAAAAGTAAAAAACGCCAAACAGCCAAGGCAACCCTTTCTCTTCGGCTTTTCTGCAGGAAGCTCTTTTACAATTGCTTTTTTCGAAATAGTTGGTGAAATATTCTGCGGTGTATTCTGTGGTATATTCGTCGGCTTAGGCTTATCCTCAAAGTTGATATTGATGTTAATATGGACTGTACTATCATCGTCATCATCGGTCAAAATGTGCTTGGTGCCGCAATAGTTACAAATGTAGTAATTCCCTTCGCGGCGAAAATCATTGCCTCCGCAGCCTTTGCAGGTTAATTTCTCCAAAGCCATCTCTCTCACCTCTATCAATAGATCAGTCTACCGCATTTTTCAAAAACCTAACCGTTCCTATTGATTATACAATAAAGAATGACAAAAAGCTGACCAAAAGAAGCCTTGATTGACAATCTGCAAAACAAAAAGCACCATGAACCATTCCTTGTGAAATAGTTCATGGTGCTTTTTGTTTTGCCAACCTCCACCGCTCACGCGGTCCCCCTCCTTCCAGAGGAAGGAGGAGACATAGCGGAAAATGCGTCCCGACTACCGACTACTGACCACCGACTACTTACTATGCCCCGCACTCGATGGTGCCGGATTTTAAATGAATAAATTCGCCGGTTCCTTTTTCCTGTCCCACTTCTTCTGCGATACGCATGGTCTGGGCATGGCAGGTGAAGAGGAAGATCTGCTGGGTTTTCCCCAGGTCCATCAGGAAGCGAAGGGTCTGGCGCTGTCTTTCTTCATCGAAGCGGACGAAAATATCATCCAGCACGATGGGGAGCGGCTCGATTTGTTCGCCGAAGGAGAGGGCCATGGCCAGGCGAATCGCCAGGAAGACCTGGTCGCCGGTGCCGGAGGACCAGATTTTTGCATCCTTCACATGGTGCTGTCCGTCGATGATGCCGATGTCTTTGCCATCATTGGAAATGGAAAGAGAATATTTCCCCTTGGTCATGGCCTGCAGGAATTCGTTGGCCCGCTTCACGATTTGAGGCTGCCGTCCGGATTCGTAAGCCGCCTGGGCTTTTTCCAGGATTTCCCCGGTATACATGTAGGTAAGCCATTCAGAGAGGGCATTTTTCAGTTCTCCTTCGATGCGCTCCTTCTTCTGCAAAGTTTGGGTGATGGTGTCATCATCGGCCAAGCGGAAGATTTCATTTCCTACGGCCCCCTGCTGCTGCTGCAGGTCGCCTAAAGCGCTAGACTCTTCATCGATTTTCTTTCGCAGCGCTTCATGGTCTGCCATCCACTTGTCGTACTCGCCGCTTTCTAGGACCTGCCACAACGCTTCGAAAGCCGCATCGCTGCCTGCATAAAGCCTGAGGTCCTGCTTCACATTCTCCCAGTCTTTGACGAGCTGGTCATGCTGCTCGTGGGCATTCACCTTCGCCGCGAATTCCTCGGCGTCCTTGGCGTTGACGAGGCCGAAGAGGGTATCCATTTCCCGCTGGCAGGATGCCCATCCATCGTCGAGCTTCTTCATTTCCCGCTGGTAGGATGCGTGCTGGTTGTTCTTTTCCTGGATGGACTGCCAAGCCAGGTTTCTTTTGTGAGTTTCCTCGTAGAGCTCCTGAATCCCATCGGGGCTGACGCTATAATCCATGTGGGTCATGGAAATAATGGCATCGGCCCGGCGGCTATACATGTCGAGCTTACTATCCATCTGCTCTAAGCGGAGGTCCAGGATTTTCCCCTTGCCTTCGGCGGTATAAATTTTCTGCCACTGCTCCTGCAGCGCCGAGAGATTGTCCGGCGTGGTTCGGGGCAGCGAATTTCCATCTAGCCAATCATTCCAATCCTTATCGGCCTTTTCCTTCTTTTCCTTGAGGAGCTTACCTTCTTCTGTCCATTTCTGGTGCTGCTGCTGCTGCTTGCGCACGGTTTCCCGTTTCCAGGAAGCCGCCTGCCGCTTGGCTTGGTTTTTGTAGAAATCGGAGCGCCTTTCCTGCATCAGGTTTTGGAAAGCCTGCAGTCCCTCTACGCCGGAAGGTGCCTGTCCCTCGAAAGCGTCAGCCAATTCCTTGCGACGACCTTCCAGAAGGGTGAGGGACTCTCCCCATTTCTGCAAATCCTTTTCCTTCTTATGGATGCTCTGATTGTGCAAGAGGAAGGCCAGGACGGCAAATACCACCGCGCCACCGGCGCCATAAAGAGCGGTGGTGCCGGCCATAGCCATATAGAAAGCCCCCACTCCGGCGGCTGCACCGGCCAGAAGCAGGATTCCCAACCAAAACCACAGGGTATAGCGCTTATCCTCTTCGCCATTCAGCGCGGCGATTTTCTGCTCCATCTCTGCTTTTTGATGCAGCAGATTTTCCAAAGAATTGGCTTTGGTTTCCAAGGCCTGCCATTCCTCTTCGGTGAGTATGGTCTCGCCTTCTGCCTCTTCCTCCAGCGCCTCTACCTCCGGCTCCCGCTGCTCCCAGAAATGAAGCTCATTATTTCTTACGCCCAGACTTTGCGCCAGGCGCCGTCCTTCGGACCAGTCCACATTGACGCAAGGGGTATCCAGACTGAGGGGACGATCCCACAAAGGAAGGGAGTAGCCCAGCTGGATGAAATCCAATCGCCAGCTTTCCCGCTCATCTTCCAGAAGAGACGCATCGGTTATGGTCTGTCGCCACTGGCCCAGGTCCACGTAGAGCTTTTCCAGAGCCTCCGTCGCGCCGGCCCAGGGGATGACCTCCTCCCTCGTCTGCGGCTTGTACTCGTCTAGCTTTTCCTGCAAGGACTCCTTTTGCTCATGGATCACCTTCATGCGGTTCATGAGCTGATTCCACTGCTCCTTCCCGTTAGATGGGAACATTTTCACCTGGGAAGATAGATCCAGCTGGGCCTTCACGGCGCTGGCTCTTTTGTAATATTCCCAAGCGCCCAGCCGCTTCTCCAGCACCTTGTCTTTATCCTGGTCCTGGGCGAGCGTTTCCTTCAGCTCGGCCACCTGCTTTTTCAAAAGCTCCTGCTTTTTCTGGAGATCCGCGAAATCCTTTTCCTGGTGAGAGAGACTATCCAGCTCCTGATTCACCGCATCCAGATCCGCCATGAGCTGATTGATTTTTCGTTTGCCCTGGGCAGAGGAAACGAAAAGCTTTTCCTTGTTTTCCTGGATTTCCTTCTTCACATTGGAGAGCTTGTCTCCTCCTTGAAGCATGAAGAAACGGCTGCGCACCGAATCATTAGACAGGAAGGAGGCACCCTGCAAATCCTCGAGGCCTACGGCGAAAATCTTTTCGTACATGGAGCGATTCAGCCCATGCCACCAAAGAGCCGGCAGCTCTTCGTCCAATTTTTCGTGATTCTCGTTTTCAAACCACCGCTCCTTTTCCTCCCGGAAAACGCGATAGGCCTGGCCATCGGAGCGGCGAAAGGCCATATTTCCTTTGCGTCCCTGCCACTTGCCTCGGCCATAGCCGAAAAGCATATCGCGAATGAAGCGGAGCATGGTGGTCTTGCCGCTTTCATTTTCGCCCATCACCACATTGAGCGCATTGCCGGAAGGCTGCCAGGAGGCGTCACGGTAGATGCCATACTGCTCTAGCTGCAGGTCAGTGATTTTCATCGTCCATCCTCCTCGGCCAGCATTTCTGCGCCCAAAATCTCTGCTCTTCGCAATGCAGATAGCAATGCATCGTCAGAGAGGGAATCCAATAATTTCTTGTATTTCACAAATTCCGGCTGTTTTTCTGCCATAGCGCGGAGCATCTCCTTGCGCTCCTCCGCCGGAAGGTCATTCACACCATCATAGGCCTTGAGATAATTTCCCATCACATCCGGAAGCTCCCGGCGCTCCTTGAGATCCAAGAGCGGCCTAGTATGATCCTCTAAGCGGCTGAAATAGGCAAAAAGGAAACGGAATTGTTCCTTATCATTCAGCGCCTGCAGGATAAATTCCCGCCCTTCCTCCGTAGACACTGCTTTGTGGAGGGGCCCGGAGCCATTCAGAACCAAGCGCACCATATTCGGCCGGCCGGTCAATTCCTTGAGACCTGCCCGACGGCGAGAGATTTCGCGAATCAGCTCATCCACCTGGGTGAATGGGGAAATATCCACCACCATATCCAGCCAGCGGATCACATCGGTCTCGATGAATTTCAAAGTCACCGTACCGTAAGTGCCCACGTCCACCAGATAGCAGCCTCGCGGCCCGATTTCCGTCATGTCCAGTCCCTGGGTATTTCCTGGATACACGATGTAGG
>CAVKMC010000106.1:0-6802 GCA_963657285.1 Agathobacter sp. | reverse complement strand
GGCTACTGTTTATCGCTTGAGTAAAGTAATTATTTTACCTGCTGGTATTTAAACAGCTTAACTTAATAGCATTGCTAGCTATGGGGGCTACCGTCAAACGCGCCCTGACTACTGATCACTAATTCCTAATTCCTAAATGCAAAAAGAAAAAAAGACTTGCCAACCGTATTGACAAGTCTTTTTTCTTTTGCTATTATTATGAAGTCATTGTACAAGGTGCCATGACGCAACCGCACGAAGCAGGCTCCGTAAATGCCGATAGGCTGCCATATTCGGCGAGTATAGTAAAGAGGAGGTGCACACATGTACGCAATTATCAAAACCGGCGGCAAACAGTACTGCGTGGAAGAAGGCAAGATTATTTCCATCGAAAAACTGGACATAGAAGCAGGCGCTGAAGTTACTTTCGAAGAAGTTCTTCTCGTATCCGGCGAAGACGTTAAGATTGGCCAGCCGACCGTAGCAGGCGCAAAGGTTACTGCGAAGGTTCTCGAACATGGTAAGGAAGCTAAGATCCGTATTTTCAAATACAAAGCTAAGTCCAACTACCGTCGTCGTCAGGGCCATCGTCAGCCATTCACCAAAGTACAGATCGAAAAGATCGAAGGCTAATGATTACCGCAGATATGCATAGAGATGCCGATGGCTACTACCAAGGCTTCACCATATCCGGCCATGCGGATGGATATGAGGGAGACGCGGAGTACGACCTGGTGTGCTGTGCCGTCTCAGCGGTGACGCTGACGGCAGCGCTAGGACTCAAGGATGTACTTCACTTGGAAGGCACATTCGACTCTCGCTCGGGCTTTCTGGACGTGGATATCACTTCTCCAAGAAGTGAGAAATCGGAAGTCCTCATCGAAACCATGCTATGTGGCTTGAAGTCCATTCGGGATATGTATCCCGATAAATTAAAAATTCTACATATAAAGGGGTGAATTTCATGTTACTGTTTGATCTTCAGTTATTCGCTCATAAAAAAGGTGTTTCCAGCACAAAGAACGGCCGCGACTCCAACGCGCAGCGCCTGGGAACCAAAATGCACGCAGGCCAGATTGCTAAACCGGGCAACATCCTCGTTCGCCAGAGAGGCACTCATCTCCATCCGGGCCTGAACGTTAAGATTGGCAAAGACGATACCCTCTTTGCAGTCGCAGAAGGCAGAGTTGCTTTCGAACGTCTCGGCAGAGATAAGAGACAGGTTAGCGTATACCCTGTAGGTGAATAATCAAAAAAGCTGTACTCTTCGGAGTACAGTTTTTTTGTGCGCTATTTTAGTAGTCGGTAGTCGGTAATCGGTAGTCGGGCCGCGTTTACCGGCTTCCTCGATAAAGCCCTCTTCTCTGAAGAGGGTGCCCGTAGGGCGGGTGATGCATGGAGATACCATGAAGCAGTTGATTTCATGCATTCAAGAAGATTTCTTTTCTGCCATGAATTCATCGAGTATAAATTCATCACTTTCGCCCCACATCGCCGTGGCCGGCGTCTGCAAGCACCAGTAGGTGTGGCTTTTCATGAACTCGCCAAGGGCTTCTTCGAAGGAAATCTGTTTCTCTTCTGCGATGAGCTCTGCCACATGATGGACTTTTTCATAAATATCGAGAGTTAGGTCTATTTCATGGTGCATATATTTCTTGCTTAAAGGCAACTTTTTGGAGGCTTCATATATTTGTCGGTTGAGTGGCTCTTTATCCAGGCTTCTTTCATGAAATAGTACATGCAGCATCTTATACTGGGATTGAACCATAGGGAAGAGATGATTCTTTTCAAAGAAATCAAATACATCGGCTGAAGACATTTGTTGTTTGAGACCATATTCCTCTATGGCTATAACCTGTAATAAATTAGACAGTCCTTTTCTGCTTTTTAGCAAGAGTTGCACCACCTTTCGTGAAGATTTTCTTCATTAGAGCACAGCTGATGAAGAGGCCTAAAGGAAATAAACGAAAGTGAGGCAGCAATTCAACGCGCCCCGACTACCGAGCACCGACCACCGACCACCGACTACTAAAAAACCACGTTTTTCTTTATGAAACATTCATTTCATGATACAATAGCAGAGTATGTAATTTATGAAAAAGGGAAATCATATTTCCTTTAAAAGCATATGAGGAGGCATAGCAATGGAAAAAGGAAAATTATTTGGTATCGGTGTAGGTCCTGGGGACTCGAAGCTTTTGACTGTGAAAGCGGTGGAAGCGATCCGTAGCGCGGACATGATCATCACCCCGAAGACGGAGAAGAAGGAGGGCTCGGTAGCTTTCAATATCGCCAAGCCCTACATCCCGGAGACCGTAGAAATTCTCCCCATGGTATTCCAGATGAATACGGACATGGACGCGGTAAACAAGCAGTGGGAGGAAAACCGCAAGCTGATCCAGGAAAAGCTGGACGAAGGGAAGAATCTGGTATTCCTCACCTTAGGCGACCCGATGCTCTACAGCACCTACATGTACATTTTCAATGAATTCAAAGACTCCGACGTATACAAGGTAGAGACCATCCCGGGGATCCCCGCGTTCCTCGGCATCGCGTCCTACATCGGCCTGCCTGTGACCGAGTGGGAAGAGAATGTGCTCATCATCCCGGCTACCGCCGACCATGAGAAATTCGACCAGGCCCTCGCTGCCGCAGACAATGCAGTGATCATGAAGGTGTACAAGAGCTTCGCTTTCGTACAGGAAGAGCTCCGTAAGCATCACATGCTGCAGCGTTCGGTGATGGTATCTCGCGCAGGGCTGCCGGATGAAATCGTAATCCGCGACATCGGAAGTCTGCCAGCGGATTACCAGCCGAACTATCTCTCCACGATTATTGCAAAGAAGGACAAATAAATGATGGAACATATCGCTCGTCCGCGTATTGTCATAGCCGGGACAAATAGCGGGGTAGGGAAAACGACGATTGTCACCGGCCTCCTTTCTTACTTTCACTCCAAGGGATACGCCGTGCAGCCTTTCAAAGTGGGCCCCGACTACATCGATCCGGGCTTCCACGGCAAGGCTGCCGGACGGAACTCCTATAACCTGGACACTTGGATGACGCCGCCGGAGCGCCTGGCCCCCACCTTCGCATCCCTCTCCAAGGGGGCGGATATTTCTATCATCGAAGGGGTCATGGGCCTCTACGATGGCGGGGCGAACGGCATCAGCTCCACCGCCGACATCGCCAAGAAGCTCCAAGCGCCGGTGATCCTGGTGCTTGACTGCAAGTCTGTGGGGTACAGCATCGCAGCCACTGCTCTGGGATTCCGCGAATACGACCCGGAGGTCCACATCGCCGGAGTCATCCTGAACCGTCTCGGCACCGACCGCCACGAGGCCATGGTGCGAGAAGTGATGGAAAAAATAAACATGCCTGTCATCGGTGCCTTCCACCGAGACGACAGCCTGCAGACACCGGAGCGCCACCTGGGCCTCACGCCGGTGACGGAAATCGAGACTGAGGAAATCATCCGTCACATGGGCGAAGCCGCCGGGAAATGGGTGGACACCGAGGTGCTCATGGAAATCGCGAGAAACGCGCCGCTCCTGGAAACCGAAGAGGAAGGAAATCTCACCGCTGAGAAAAAAGTCCGCATCGGCGTGGCCAGAGACGAAGGCTTCTCCTTCTACTATCCCGCCAGCCTGGAAGCCCTGGAGCGCTTGGGCGCCGAACTCGTCGACTTCAGCCCGCTCCGTGACAAGGAAATCCCCGACGTCGATGGCCTCATCTTCGGCGGCGGCTTCCCGGAAATGTTTTTGCACGAGCTGGAAAATAATATTTCCATGAAAGCATCCATCCAAAGCGCAGCGAAGCAGGGCATGCCGGTCTACGCCGAATGTGGCGGCCTCATGTACCTTTGTGAAAAGATCCAAGGCTTCGACGGAGAAACCTACGACATGGCAGGCCTGGTGCCGGGCGTCTGCGAAATGCAGAAAAAGCTCCAGCGGGTAGGCTACGTCACAGGGAAATGCCTCCGAAAGAGCGTCATCGCCGACGAAGGCGACCCCCTGAAGGGCCACGAATTCCACTTCTCCACCCTCGCTTGCGCGGGCGATTTCCCCTGGGCCTATAGCCTCCAGGGCACCCGCCAGAAGGCAGGCCACCTGGAAGGATACGCCAAGGACAATGTGCTGGCCAGCTACCTCCACCTCTCCTTCGACGGCAACCCCAAGGCCGCAGAGAAATGGATCGCCTCCTGCGCCGCTTTCAAAGAAAAGAGAGGTGAATGACATGCATCTACAGAATGGACTGGTCCTCATCAATACAGGCACCGGCAAAGGCAAGACCACCGCAGCCCTCGGCACCGCCGTCCGCGCCTGGGGCGACGGACAGAAGGTCCTGATCCTCCAATTCATCAAAGGCGGCTGGAAATACGGCGAGCTCGAAGCCATCAAAGCCCTGGGCGAAGTCAATGGAAATATAGAAATCCGCCCCATGGGAGACGGCTTCGTCTTCCATAACAAAGACAAGGAAGAAGAAGCCGAGTACCTCCGCAAAAAAGAACTGGCCAAAAAAGCCTGGCAAATGGTGGAGGACGAAGTCAAGAGCGACAAGTGGGACCTCATCGTCCTAGATGAAATCAACTACGCCATCCACTTCGACATGGTAGACGTCTCCGTAGTAGCAGACCTCATCAAGAACCGCCCGCCGAGGCTGAACATGATTTTGACCGGCCGCTACGCCAGAGAAGAACTCATCGACCTCGCCGACACCGTCACCGAGATGACCCTGGTGAAGCATGCATTCCAAAAAGGCATACGGGCCAGGAAGGGAATAGAATTTTAGCGATGCGCTCGACCAAATCTTTTAAGGGGAAGGGATATGTATGGATAAGGCTACTCAATTAAAGTCCTCACCGCTATACGGTGTATTGAAGTTTGACGAGAAAAATCACGCTCGAGGTTATTTTGAGGACTATATGTCCGGATTTACAGACTCATTTGCTGATTTTTTCTGGGATAAATACACAGGAAAGTTGGATTCTTTTGAGGAACGAATAAATAAAATTATATTTTCTGTTCGGAAGGAGCCTGTCCATCCGAATGAAGATGTAAAATTATTTGAAAAAGCGAAAAACTATTTGAGAGAATCCGTATATCCATTCTTTGCTGAAATGGAGTTGTGTTATGGTAAGAGGATTTGGGAGGAATACCAGTATCTGGAACAAGAAATTGCCAGAGAAAAGAAATCCTACTTAGCTGAAGATTACAACGTAAATCTGAAGATCTATTACGAGTATTTGGTCGAAAAAGAATTATGCGATAACACTTCAAAAATGATTCTGAAATTGCTGAAAAAAGAATCTCAGATGAAGGCTTCTCTAAAGAAGCAGTTACCAGCGGAAAACCAGAGTGTTTTTGAAAAGTGCATCAAGGCTCTTACAGAGAAAAAGAAGATTCAGATATCTAAGCAGGGGAGTCGATGGTACGTATCGCGATTATAGTTTTCAAACAAAAAGCCGGGGGATTCCTTGGCTTTTTTGTTTGGCATATTTTCTTAGTTTGCTCTAATGAGGGGAATAATTGCGGATAGCTCAAGTAGTACAAAAGTCACCATAACGCTATAGGTTTATACGGAGTTCTCTTTCATTCCCTTCTTGTTATACTAAAACGAAAGGTTAGTATGTTAGGGTGGGCGTAAGGCCTTGATATTGCGGTCTTGACAAGAAGTTCATTATACATTTATTATCGAAGTACCAGACGGAAAGTGGCATGTGAAAATGAGAATGCTTAGGAGATTAAATGCTAAACTTAAGCAGAAATATCGAGCGTATAATCAATATCCCGGTTACTTGTGGGCAAGTTGTAAAAACGATCAGGAGGAAAACGTGTTATGAAAAAGATTGAGGGGTCTCCGAAAAGCTTAAAACAGCTTTTGCAGAATACAAAATATTCGATTCATTATTATCAGCGTGAATATATGTGGCAGAGGAAAAATATTGAAGAACTAGTCGATGACCTTACATCGGAATTTTTAAACTATTATAAACCTGGGCATGCTCGAAAGGATGTACAAGACTATGGGGCATATTTTATGGGTTCGATTGTCCTTGCTGGCAGAGAAAATGCAATTATTGACGGGCAGCAAAGATTCACATCGTTGACACTTCTTCTAATATATCTAAACAATCGTCTCCGTAAACTTGATCAGGCCTATGGTATGATCGAACAGATGATTTTTTCCGAAGCATACGGAACTAAATCATTCAATATAAATGTTGAGGAGCGATATGACTGTATGAATGCCATATTTAACGATCAGCCATTTGATATAACTGATGTGGGCGAATCGGTGAAAAATCTCTATGGAAGGTATTATGATATTATTGATGCTTTTCCTGTCAATAGTATTACTGATGACATACTTTTGAATTTCTGCGATTGGCTTGCAGAGAAGGTATTCTTCATTGAAATTGTAGCCACTACAGAACAGGATGCCCACAAGATCTTTGTAACCATGAATGACCGAGGCTTAAGTCTTACATCGACAGAAATGTTAAAAGGATATTTGTTATCTGAAATTAAGGATGATGTAAAACGTGAAAAATACAATAATCTGTGGAAGGAAAAGATTCTTACTCTCAAGAAATCTGATGATAAGGGGGATGAGGCTTTTATTAAGGCGTGGTTAAGGGCTCAATATGCTGAAACTATCCGTGAAACAAAAGCTGGTGCAGTGAATCAGGATTTCGATATCATTGGTGGATCTTTCCACAAATGGGTACGTGACGAGCGGAATAAGCTGGAACTAGCCAAAACGGACGATTTTGAACTTTTTATAAAAAAATTCTCGAAATTTAGTGATATCTATATGAAGG
>CAVKMC010000105.1:0-6814 GCA_963657285.1 Agathobacter sp. | reverse complement strand
CGGAGCAACCATCCCTGGACGAGACGGGATGGGCAGAGGAAGACGCTGATGGCGGCGTCTTCGTGGCGGGGGGTCTTTTACGAGTGAGGAGTGAGGAGTGAGAAGTGAGGAGTGGTGGTGCGGCGCACAAATTAGAAAGCGCCGCAAGTTTTGAAATCAAGACGTGCGTACCTGCTTCTCCACATCCGTTACTCGTTTACCGTGCAAGTTTTAGGGAACCGCTGATTAAATCGTTATCTGAAATCATTCTAGAATTTTTATGCAAGACGAGGAAAGGATATCCGAGAATAGTGAGCTATTTGAGGATGTCCTTGACGAAGTATTGCATAAAAATTCGTATGATTTCTGATTCTTCGATTTAATCAGCGTTTCCCTAGATATCGGAAACCTGGGCGATAAATTGCTACCACGAATCAGGATGGCACTCTATTTCCTACCATCGTAGAAAGAGCCGGTTAACGGTTATACGGTAAACGGACAACGGATGCAGGAAAGCAGGTAAATGTGATTGTCTATTTCAAAATTTCGCGCCGCTATATGAATTGATGCGGCGCACCACCACTCCTCACTCCTCACTCCTAACTTTTCCCGCGCTTCGATCACCGACTACCAAACCGATAGCGTTTTTCAACGCTATTTCCCCTTGACTTCTCCCATCGATATTCATATAATATGAAAAGTTATGGAAAGGCGTAGATGAAGACGTTTCGCATGATGGCTATTTCTAGAGAGTTTCCCATTGGTGGAAGGGGAGCAATGGCTGTGCGGATGGATCACTTCGGAGCTTCGGGGAAGAAAAGCCCTGACGGGACATCGTTAATTGTGCCGAGTGGCCGAGAGGTCATGAGGGTGGTACCACGGGAAAGTAATTCTCGCCCCTTATCGGGCGGGGATTTTTTTATTTGGAAATTTATTTCCATAGGAGGAATACGAATGGATTACAGCAAGACCCTGCATTTACCGGAAACTGAATTTCCGATGCGCGGCAACCTTCCGAAGAAGGAACCGGGCTTCGTAGAATTTTGGCAGCAGAATCATTTATATGAAAAGAGAATCGAAAAGAGAAAGAAGAGCGGCGCGCCGACCTTCGTTCTCCACGATGGCCCGCCTTATGCAAATGGCAAGATTCACATCGGCCACGCTCTCAATAAAACCCTGAAGGATATCATCGTCAGATACAGATACATGGCCGGCAACGAAGCCATCTACGTACCGGGCTGGGATACCCATGGTCTGCCGATCGAATACGCCGTCCTCAAAGACTCCGGCGAAGATCGCGCGAACATGACTCCCCTCGAACTCCGCAAGAAGTGCCTGGCTTATGCGAAGAAATGGATCGAAATCCAGAAGGAAGACTTCATCCGCATGGGCGTGGTCGGCGATTTCGAAAACCGCTATGTCACCTTTGATCCGCATCTGGAAGCGAAGGAACTGGAAGTTTTCGGTGAAATGGCCAACAAGGGCTACATTTACAAAGGCAAGAAGGCTGTATACTGGTGCCCCCACTGCGAGACCGCATTGGCTGAAGCAGAAATCGAATACAAGGATAGAAAATCTCCGTCCATCTATGTCAAATACCCGATGATCGATGTGCACGGTCTGGAACCGGAAGGCGCGGACAAGAGCAAGGTCTTCGCTGTCATCTGGACCACCACCCCCTGGACCATCCCGGCTTCTCTCTACATCAGCGTGAACCCGAAATTCACCTATGTATGGGTACACAACAAAGCGAACGACGAATATTACCTGATGAATAAAGAGCTTTGCGGCGCAGCGCTCGCTGACTGCAAGGTAGAGGACTACGAATTTGCAGGCCGTGAAATGCTGGGCGCAGAGCTGGATCTGGCTACCTTCAAGCATCCGCTGGCTGTGTACGACCGCACCATCTACGTCCTCGAAGGCAACCATGTCACCCTGGATGCCGGCACCGGTTGCGTACACACCGCTCCGGGACACGGCGTAGACGACTTCGAAGTGTACAAGACCTATGAAAACGCAGGCAAGCTGAAGCAGGACATCGTATGCCCGGTAGATGAAAAGGGCTTGATGACCGCCGAAGCCGGCGAATTCCTGCAGGGCAAGTCCATCTGGGACGCAGAAGGCCCGGTCATCGCGGCTCTCGCTCACGAAGGCCATCTCCTTGGTAAGAAATCTCTGCACCACCAGTACGCACATTGCTGGCGCTGCAAGGAACCGGTCATCTACAGAGCTACCGAGCAGTGGTTTGCATCCATCAATGATTTCAGAGACAAGGCTCTTCAGGCTGTGGACGACACCCGCTTCATCCCGTCCTGGGGCCATGACCGTCTGTACAATATGATCCGCGACCGTCAGGACTGGTGTATTTCCCGTCAGCGCTCCTGGGGCGTGCCGATCCCGGCTTTCTACTGCGATGACTGCGGCAAATGGGTCATTACTCCGGAAACCATGAAGAAGGTAGAAGAAGTGGTAGAAAAAGAAGGCACCGATGCTTGGTGGGCTCACACAGCCGAAGAGCTTCTCCCCGAAAATTTCCACTGCCCACACTGCGGCGGCACCCATTTCCATAAAGAAAAAGACATCATGGACGTATGGTTCGACTCCGGCTCCACCTGGAACGGCGTCCTCCGCGAACCGCATAAGGATTCCTGGAAGGATATGGACTATCCGTGCGACCTGTACCTGGAAGGCTCCGACCAGCACCGCGGCTGGTTCCACTCCTCCCTGCTCTGCTCCGTAGCCGTGAACGGCCACGCTCCCTACAAAGCCGTCCTCACCCACGGCTTCACCATGGACGGCGAAGGCAGAAAGATGTCCAAGTCCGTCGGCAATGTGGTCGCTCCGCAGGACGTGATCAATAAGTACGGCGCCGACGTGATGCGTCTCTGGATTTCCTCTGTGGACTACCAGGGCGACGTCCGCCTCTCCGACAAGATCGTGAAGTCCATGAGTGACGTGTACAGAAAGATTAGAAATACATTCCGCTACCTCCTGGGTAACCTTTACGACTTCGACCCGAAGACCGACTCCGTAGCTTATGAAGATATGGAAGAGCTGGATCGTTGGGCACTGCTCCGCATGGAACAGGTGAAGGAAACCGTCCTCAAGGCTTACGACGATTACGAATTCCATGTGATGTACCACGCTGTCCACAATTTCTGCACCGTGGATCTCTCCGCTATCTATCTCGACATCCTGAAGGATCGCCTCTACACCGAAAAGGCTGACTCCAAGCTGAGAAGAAGCGCTCAGACCGCTATGTATGAAATCCTCACCACTTTGGTACGCCTGGTGGCTCCGGTCCTCTGCTTCACCGCTGAAGAAGTTTGGCAGGCACTGCCGAAGCAGGACGAAAGAGAATGGTCCGTCCACATGACCGAAATGCCGGCTGTGAACGAAAAATACCTGGACAAAGCGCTGGATGAAAAATGGAAGAAACGCCTGGCTATCCGTAGCGTAGCTATGAAGGCTCTCGAAGAAGCTCGTCAGGCCAAGACCATCGGCCACCCGCTGGATGCCGAAGTCACCGTCTACGCTGACGGCGAATCCTATGACATCGTGAAGGCCATGGAAAAAGAACTGGCTGACTTCCTCCTGGTTTCCCAGGCTCACGTAGCAGAAGGCACCGCTGCCGCTCCGGAAAATGCCGCTTCCAATGAAGAAGGCACCGTGAAGGCATCCGTCGCTGTCTGCACACTGGAGAAATGCGAACGCTGCTGGAAACGCAGTGAAGATGTGAACTCCGATGAGAAACATCCTCACGTCTGCGGCCGCTGCGCTCACGTCCTCACCGAAATGGGAGAATAAGAAATAAAAAAAGAAGCATGCGCCTTTCGCGTATGCTTCTTTTGATTTATACTTTAGGTAGAAGTTTTTTATCGCTATCGGTTTAGTAGTCGGTATTCGGTGGTCGGTAGTCGGGGCGCATTTGGCTGCTGGCTCACATAGCACAAAAACCGTTGGCGGTCTCCTGGTTGATAACGCTTTTCTCACCAGTCATCCTGAGCGAAGTCGAAGGATCCATTCAGCAATAGCAGAAAGTAGGAATACTTTCGATAGCGTTAAATGCGCCCAGACCACCGACTACCGACCACTGACTACTTATTTCGATGGCGATATGAAAAAAGCTGACGCAAAAGTTAAATGCGTCCCGACTACCGACTACCGACCACCGACTACTAAACCACAAAAGGAAAGAAGGAATACAGTATGAAATACATCGACCTGCATTGCGACACCATGACTGAATTGGCTCTGCGTCCGGAGAGAGGGACGCTGGCCTCGAACAACTGTGAAATCGATATTTCCAAGCTGAAAAAGGGCGAGTGCTTCATCCAGGACTTCGCCATCTGGTACGACCAGGGGAGCGGGGAGGATCCCTGGGGCTACTATCAGAAAATCCTCGTCACTTACAAAAAGGAAATCGCGGCCAATGACTGCATGATGCCCATCCTTAGCGCCTCCGACATCGACGCTTGCGAGAAGGCGGGGAAGATCGGCTCCCTCCTCTCCATCGAAGGCGGCGACGTGATCGAAGGAAGCCTCGAGAAGCTCCAGGCCGTCTATGCGGACGGCGTGCGCCTCATCACTCTCACCTGGAACTACGCCAACGAGCTGGCCTACCCCAATGGCACCGAAGGACCGGACAAGGGCATCACCCCCGTGGGCTGGGACATCGTGGACGCCATGAATGACATGGGCGTCATCGTAGACACCAGCCACTTGAATGACGTGGGCACCTACGAGCTTTTGGAACGGGCCAAGAAGCCGCCGCTGGCTTCTCACTCCTGCGCTCGCGCGCTGAAGGAGCATAAAAGAAATCTCACCGATGACCTCATCCGCCTCTTCGGCGAGAAGGGCGGCCTCATCGGCCTCAACTTCTCGAACCATTTCTTGGGGGATACAGAGATTTCCATGGTCAAAGACATGGTCCGCCACGCCAAGCACATCCGTGACATCGGCGGCGAGGACGTCCTGGCTCTCGGCTCCGACTTCGACGGCATCCAGCCGACCTTGGAAATCGAAGACGCCTCCGAAATGGGCAAGCTCGCCGACGCCCTCCTGGCCGGCGGATTTACAGAAGCGCAGGTAGAGAAGATGTTCTATCGAAATGCGACGAGGTATCTTGGGGAGAACCTTTGAGATTTGGTAGTCGGTGGTCGGTAGTCGGTAGTCGGTAGTCGGGCCGCATTTGACTGCTGTTACCACTGTGAACCGTTTACCGTATAGCCGTAGATTGCGTCATTTCTCCACATAGTAAAAAGCTCCTAGCCACAAAGGGTTAGGAGCTTTTTATTTCAAATACGAAAAGCAGATCGGTTAACGGTCATACGGTAAACGGTTACCGGTAGTGGAGAAGCAGCTGCGCGGGCCCGACTACCGACTACTGACCACCGACTACTAGCTCGTAAACCACCTTAATAAAGAAGATCGCCAAAACAAAGAGAATGATGGGCTTCACATTTCGTCCGCCGCCGCGCTCGAAGTACATAGCACCCAGATAATTTCCCGCCATGTTGAAAAGTCCGGCGGTGATGGCTAGCGGGAGGAGCACTTTACCATTCAAGAGGAAGACGCAGAGAGCGGCGAGGTTTGTGGTGGAATTGATCACCTTCGTCACGCCGTTTGCTCCTTTGAGTGGCAGGTGTGCCACGCCGGTCAAGAGTAGCAGGAGGAAGGTACCGGTGCCGGGGCCGTAGAAGCCATCGTAGACACCCAGGAAGAGGGCGATCACCATGCTGAGCGCTACGGTTTTCTTATAGGAGTAGGGCTCCTTTTCGGAAACCAATACATTGCCTCGCGTGAGGTAGAGCCCTGTCGCCGGCAGCACCACCAGCATGAACATCATGAAAATCTTCGCATCCATGAGGAGCGCCAGGTGGGCCCCGAAGGAGGAGCCCGCAAAGGCGCAGGCCACGCAGGAGAGCGAGAGCTTCCAGGGGATGAAGCCGCTCCGCGCAAATTTAAAGGTCGCCAGCACGGTTCCCATGGTGGAGCTCATTTTGTTCGTGGCGATGGCATTGTGGATCGGCAGTCCGGAAATGATGTAAGCGGGAAGAGAAATGAGTCCGCCCCCGCCGGCGATGGCATCCACAAAGCCCGCCAGCATGACCATAGGGCAGATGATAAGGTATTGAAGAAATAAATCCATGAGGGACCTCCGATGGGATAAGGGATAAGGGGCAAGGGATAAGGGATAGGGCGCGTCTTCCACAGTGTGACCTCCTTCCTTTGGAAGGAGGGGGACCGCGAAGCGGTGGAGGTTGGCAAGAAAGTTAGGAGTGAGAAGTTAGGAGTGAGGAGTGGTGGTGCGCCGCATCAAATTGGAAAGCGGCGCGAGTTTTTGAAATAGGCCAACGCGTTTGCCTGCTTCCTCATAGCTAGGAGCTGTGAGCTGTGAGCTCGGAGCTCTGATAGTGACACTTAGCATTTAACAACGCTTCGATAAAGCGGGCAAAGTGCCTTGCGCCTCTATCGCCCGCCACGCCTACTGCCGCTAGCCAAGCTCCAAGCTCTAAGCTTAAAGCTCCTAGCTATGAGGAAGCAGGTTCGCGGGCCCGACTACCGACTACCGACCACCGACTACCAAAATATACACCCCATGATAGCACAAAAGTCCTCGCGCTAAAAGTGCCAATAGGCATCACCCGCCCTTCGGGCACCCTCTTCAGAGAAGAGGGCTTGAGCCGGCCAACCTCCACCGCTGTCGCGGTTCCCCTCCTTCCGGTAATGCTATTAAGTTAAGGGGTTCATGCTGAGGCTTAGCTTAGAACATGACATTAGCCTTATGAGAGTAGACCCTTGGAGAAGGGCCCTCCGATAGCGCCGGATAGAA
>CAVKMC010000104.1:1242-6859 GCA_963657285.1 Agathobacter sp. | reverse complement strand
CAGTTCCTCAAAAAAGGCGACGTGGTAGAAATCACCATCGATCCCATCGGGACGCTGAGAAATCCGGTAAAATGAGTTAGTAGTCGGTAATCGGTAGTCGGTAGTCGGGCTCGTTAACCATTTGAGTCAACACCGATGCAAGGGATTATCATGCTATTTCCCAATATCGTGAAACGCGTCCCGACTACCGACCACCGACCACCGACTACACCAATAAAAAAGCTGTGAGACGCAAACATCTCACAGCTTTTTATTTTGCAAAAATTATACCGGTCCCAGGTGAATGGCCGTTGCATAGGTGAGGAAGCAGAGGGCTACGATCCACCAGACGCCGACTAATGGCAGCACGAAGCGAAGCCATTTCTTATAGGGCACATTGGCCATGGCCAGGTACGACATGGTCGCGCCGGATGCCGGGGTGATGCAGTTCGTGAAAGCATCGCCCAAGGTGAAGGCGAAGACGGAGGTCTGACGGGTCAGGCCTACGATGTCTGCCAGCGGCGCCATGATCGGCATGGAAATAGCTGCCTGCCCGGAGGAAGACGGCACTAGGACATTGAAGCAGTCCTGAATGATGAACATGCCGAAAGCGATGATAGACGACGGGAAGACGTCCAGCATACCTGCCAGGTAGAAAATGATGGTGTCCATGACCTTCGCATTGTCGAGAAGGATGGTAGCGCCCTTACACATCGCCACAGCGAGGCAAGGAAGCATCATGCCCTTGCAGCCGTCCAAGAAGGCATCGCAGATGTCGTTGGGCGACAGCTTGCAGATGATACCGGAGAGAAGGCCCATGATGATGAACATGGCAGAAATTTCATTCATGTAGAAATCAAATTTCAAAACGCCGATGATGATGCATACAAAGTTCAGCCCCAAAAGGCAGAGCGAAATCCCCTGGCGAGTGGAGAGCTGCGCTGTCTCGTCGATGGTGACAGTGCCCTTCTTCGCTTGGTCGATTTCATAGACCGGGCTGCTCTTTGGATTCTTTTTCACCTTGTAAGCGTGGTACATGACAAAGGCGATATTGATGGAAACCAGGATCACAAAAAGCGCCATACGATACGGGAGTCCCGAGAAAATCGGTACCCCGGCGATGCCCTGTGCTACGCCTACGGAGAATGGCTGGGTGCAGCCGGCGCCGTAGCCTGCGGCTACAGAGCAGAAAAGGATACCCAGCGCCGTCAGGGAGTCGAAGCCCAAGGCCAGCGCCGCACTCACTACCAGCGGCGTGAAGGCGAGATATTCCTCGTTGCAGCCGGCCAAGGTGGAGAAGGTCGCGAGAGTGGTCATGAGCACCGGGATCATGAGGATGCTATGACCTCTCATCTTTTTGACCAGCGTCGAAAGCCCTGCCACGATGGCACCGGTCTTCGCCAGGATGCTCAAAGAGCCACCGACCATGAAAAGGAAGGCGATGATGCTGATGCCGCCTTTGAAGCCTTTATTGATGGCGGTGAAGAAATCCAAGAATCCTGTCGGATTCTGGGTCACATAGTGGAAGGTGGACGGGTCTACGACCATCTTTCCGGTATTCACATCTTTGACACGTTCGTAAACCCCGGCCGGGATGATATAGCTGGCGATGGCGCACAAAACGATAACGCACACCAAAATCAAAATCGGACTGGGCGCTTTAAATACTTTTACATCTTCTTTCATGAATGAAAATTCTCCCCTTTTATTTCATTTCTTCAAAACGTTCCGCTTCCATGATGGCTGCGGTGGTGATGATCCAGCGGTCAAAGAAGCTTTCCACCGATGCCCGCTCTTCCTTCGTATGGGCTCCAGATCCCTCGGCCCCCATAGAGCATACCGTGGGCACGCCCATACTGGAAATATAGGAAGCGTCAGAGCCGCCGCCTACATAAATGGCACCAAATGACGGAAAGCCGCAGGCTTCTGCCAGGGTATTGATATAGGAAAGAAGCTTATGATTCGCCTCGTTTTCCTCAAATGGCGGCATTGGCGCTACGAATTCCACCTCTGTGGTGGTGCCTTCGATACAGGTTTTCTCGCAGATTTTACGGATTTCCTCTTCTACCCACAGCATATCCTTCTGTTTCTTGTAGCGCACGTCCAGCTCTGCATAGCAATAGTCCGGCACCGCATTGGACACCATACCGCCTTTGATGACGCCGACGCTCACCGTGAGGCCGTCGTCATATTTCGTGAGAGCCTGCATGAGCGGCAGCTTCTGGGCCATTTCCACGATGGCATTCTTGCCTTTGAGATAGTCATTTCCTGCATGCGCCGCCACGCCGTGAACGGTGATATGGCAGTCCAGACAACCTTTGCGCCCTACGGTGAGGCAATGATCCATGCGGCCGCTTTCCATATTGAAGCAGCAGAGGCACCCTTTCGCCTCGTCCATCAGAATCTGGTCAGCGATTCCACCAGCGTGGCTGGTTTCTTCATCCCCCACCAGGACCGCCTTCACTGGCCGGTCAGTGAATCCGAAATGCTTCAGCGCCACCATCATATAGAAAATCATGGCTACCCCATTTTTCATATCCACCACGCCGGGGCCACGGGCAAAGCCGTCCTCGATGTGGAACGGATCCTCAGGGTAGCTTCCCGAAGGAAATACGGTATCGCAGTGTCCCGAAAGGAGCAGCGGCTTTCCCGGTGCTTCCGGATTCAGCTCCGCTACCAGTACATTGGCGCTTCCCTTCGTATCCACCAAGTGGCAGGAAATCCCTTCCCTATCAAAATGCTTCTTCAGGAAATCCATGATGCGGTTCACCCGCTCCACTTCCCTGCTGCCGGCCTGCATGTTCACCAGACTTTCCCAAAAAAGGAGCATTTCATCCCGATTTCGCTTCGCAAAAGCTTTCAGTTCTTCTATAGGAGCTTTCATAGTCATACCTCCTCATTTACTTTTATACAGACAGAACTTATTGTATTAAAAAATTATTGGCCTGTCAATCATGGATGATGGCATCCGCTGCTTCTCCCACTTCCTGCGAAATATCTTCCATAGGGCGAAGACTGCCATCAGTAGCACAAGCGATTTTTTGCCAGCCGTAGAGAGTCACTAATTCTTGATACGCATCGTGGCATTTCTTGAGATAGTCCAGGTGCTGCTCGTGAATGTCCATGGAGCCGCCCTGCTTGGCCCGCTCCTTCACTAAGCTTTCGGAAATCGCAAGGGGAATGTCCAGGAGAATCACCAAATCCGGCCGCGGAAGCTCCAGCTCCTCGTACTCTGTCTTCTCGAGCCAGGAGAGAAATTTTTCCCGCTCTTCCTTATCATCATACTTGGTCATTTGGTGCACCATATTGCTGGTGGTGTAGCGGTCAGCGATGACGACGCCACCTTTTTCATAGAAATCCTTCCACTTGGTGCGATAGGAGGCGAAGCGATCCACCGCGTAGAAAAGAGAAGCGGCGTAGGGATTCACATCGCCGGGATCCTTGCCGAATTGGCCGGAGAGGTACATTTTCACCAACGCCGATGAATCGCTATCGTAGTCCGGGAAGGAAATATGCATGACTTCCTTTCCTTCTTCTTTTAATTTCTTTTCCAGGAGGGCCGACTGGGTGGCCTTCCCGCTGCCGTCGATGCCTTCTAGTACGATGAGTTTTCCTTTTGTCATATAGATTTCCTTTTTACTTTCGTGATTGAGTAGTCAGTGATTAGTGATCAGGACGCATTTACCTGCATTCTCAATAAATCACATGCAAAAAAGAGCAGCCTCCTAAAGAGGCTGCTCTTTCAGAGGAAGCAGTGTTCCTTATTTCTTTTTCTTTGGGTTGAACGCATTCATGGCATGATCCACGCCATTTTTGAGTGCATCCTCGATGGAGTCAGCGGTGTGAATCTTCGCTTCCTCGATGAGCGCCACGTCGTCGCCATAGGGACGGGTGAGCACGTGGTCGATGACCGTGTGACCATCCTTGGGATGGCCGACGCCGATGCGGAAACGGTTGAATTCTTCGCTTCCCAAGTGGGCAATGAGAGACTTGATGCCATTGTGACCGCCGGCGGAGCCTTTTTTGCGGATCCGTGTCTTTCCGGGCGGCAGGTCCAAGTCGTCGCAGATGATGTAAATATCATCCAAGTCCACCTTGTAGTACTTAGAAATAGCCCCCACCGCTTCGCCGCTAAGATTCATGTAGGTCTGCGGTTTCACCAGAAGGACCTTCTCACCGCCTACGATGACGGTGGCGATTTCTGATTTCATATCCGATTTCCACATAGACACTTTGAAGCGGTCCGCTAAGATGTCGATCACATCGAAGCCCATATTGTGGCGGCTATGCTCGTATTCTTTCCCCGGATTTCCCAGGCCTGCAATGATTTTCATTATTTATCAAAGAGGGAGCTTACGGAAGCATCGTGAAAAATACGGAGGATGGCTTCGCCCAAGAGCGGAGCGATGGACAGAACGGTCAGCTTATCCTGCATCTTTTCTTTTTCGATGGGCAGGGAATTGGTGACGATCAGTTCTTTGATGTTGGATGCTTTGATTCTTTCGGTAGCCGGGTCGGTCAGTACCGGATGGCATACAGCTGCGTATACGCCGCGAGCGCCGTATTCTGCCAGAGCCTTTGCGCCTTCGCAGAGGGAGCCGGCGGTATCTACGATGTCGTCGATGATGAAGCAGTTTCTATCCTTCACATCGCCGATGATATTCATCACCTTGGCTACGCCCGGTTCCGGACGGCGTTTTTCGATGATGGCGATCGGTGCACCTACGCGGTCAGCCAGTTCACGCGCACGGGTGACGCCGCCAAGATCCGGGGAAACAATGGTGAGGTTTTCCAGGTTCTTGGATTTTACATATTCTGCGAGAAGAGACGCAGACATGAGGTGGTCTACCGGGACATTGAAGAATCCCTGAATCTGGCCTGCATGCAGGTCCATGGTCACTACACGGGTAGCGCCGGCAGCAGACATCAGGTCAGCTACGAGCTTAGAAGAAATCGGTTCGCGGCCGCGGGTCTTGCGGTCCTGGCGAGCATAGCCGTAGTATGGTACTACGCAGGTGATATGACGAGCGGAAGCTCTTTTCAGCGCATCAATCATGATGAGCATTTCCATCAGATTGTCATTCACCGGAGCGCCGGTGGGCTGAATGATGAAGCAGTCTTTACCACGGACACTTTCATTGATCATAACCTGAATTTCGCCATTGTTGAAACGTCCGCAAATGGCTTTTCCCAGAGGTACCCCAATGTAGTCTGAAATTTCTTTTGCCAGTGCCGGGTGCGAGTTTCCTGTAAAAATCCTCAACTTAGAAGTGTCTTCCATGTCCATTTTGCTGCCTCTCCCTTTCCTTTCATTTCGATGAAGGTAAAAAATAAAATTTCGCCGACGTAAAGCTTACTCCCACTGCTTTACGTAGCTATCATGCCTCTATATTATACCAATCTAGCCACATTTTGCAAAATTAGAATAGAATCTCTTGAAAAAATAAGAGATTTCAAATGTGGAGGTTTAGTAATTAGTAATCAGCGGTCAGTAATTAGTAATCCGTACAATTTAGCTTATCCACGTTTCTAAAAGATGAAACAAGAGTTTAAGCCAACCTCCACCGCTCACGCGGTCCCCCTCCTTCAAAAGGAAGGAGGTCACGCTGCGGAAGACGCGCCCTGATCACTAATTACT
>CAVKMC010000104.1:0-1232 GCA_963657285.1 Agathobacter sp. | reverse complement strand
GCATAGATGTCAGCTTCCTAAGAAACCGTAAGAAAAAGAACATGCCCCCGCTACTAAATACTAAATACTGATCACTGATCACTAAACCACTACCGTAATTTATTCCTTATACGTATCGTCCGTCACCCAGTCTTCGATGTTTTTCTGCTTCGCGCGAGCCACGGACAGGGCCTTGGCCGGCACGTCCTTGGTGATGGTGGAGCCGGCGGCGGTGAAGGCTCTTTCGCCTACATGCACCGGGGCTACCAGGTTTGTATTGCAGCCGATGAAGGCGTGATCGTCGATGGTGCAGCGATGCTTGTCTTTCCCGTCGAAATTGACAGTCACCGTGCCGCAGCCGAAGTTGACGTTTTTGCCCAGGTCCGAGTCGCCGCAGTAAATGAGATGCGGAAGCTTCGTCCCATCGTCTACCACAGAATTCTTCACTTCTACAAAGTTTCCGATCTTGATATGGTCATGGAGCTCTGTATTGGGGCGAAGGTGTACGAAGGGTCCGATTTCATTGAAATTGCCAATGCTACATTCGTGAGCATAGACACGATTCAGGTGAGTGAAATCGCCGCACACCACATCAGTGAGCTGGGTATCCGGGCCAATTTCGCAGTGTGCGCCGACGATGGTTCTTCCCTGCAGCATGGTGCCCGGAAGAAGTACCGTATCCCGGCCTACCTTCACATCCTGCTCCACATAGGTGTGTTCCGGATCGATGATGGAAACGCCTTCTGCCATGAGCTCTTCTGCTTTGCGAAGGCGCAGGATGCGGTCTGCCTGAGACAGCTGGATGCGGGAATTGACCCCCATAGTCTCATCCGCATCCTCAGCGGCTACAGGGATGACCTTAAGGCCTGCTTTGATCATGATTTCAAAAACATCGGTCAGGTAATACTCGCCCTGGGCGTTTTTGTTATCAATTTTGGCGAGCGCATCCGCCAAAGCGCCAGCCTGGAATACATAGGTGCCCGTATTGATTTCATGCACTGCCAGCTGCTCCGGCGTGCCATCCTTCTGCTCTACGATGGAGGTCATATGGCCTTCGCTGTCGCGGAGTACACGGCCGTAGCCGAAAGGATTATCTAAAATGGCTGTGAGCACGGTAGCGGCTGCCCCTTCGCTCTGGCAAATATCTGCCAGGTTGGAAATCGTCTCACTGCGAAGGAGCGGTGTATCGCCGCAAATAACCAGCACATAGCCGGCTCTATTCTTTTCAAATTCCGGCAGCGCCTGGATCACCG
>CAVKMC010000103.1:0-6886 GCA_963657285.1 Agathobacter sp. | reverse complement strand
AGGGGCTACATTTTGACGCTTGAGTAAAGTAATTATTTTACCTGCTGGTATTTACAGCGCTTAACTTAATAGCATTACTCCTTCCGGAGGAAGGAGGTTCTGTGGCGGTCAAGTGCGCCTTATCCCTGATCCCCTATCCCTTATCCCTGAACAATTTCTCATAGACAAACGCCCATAAATACGGTATCATATCTTAGATGGAGAATCGCCCATTGTATCAATCAGCGTTTCCCCAAGAGAAAGCGGTGATATATTTGACAGAGAGCATGATTTCAGATTTCCTGAAAGAGGAAGGAATCGATGGCGCTTTCATCCTGAAGGATGAGAACTGCCGCTACATCAGCGGATTTACCGGTTCGGACAGTTATCTTTTCTTGACTCCGAAGGAGTCTTATCTTTTGACCGATAGCCGATACACGGAGCAGGCGAAGGAAGAGGCCAAGGGCTTCACGGTGGTGAATTACGCCGGGAAGCTGGCGGAGAAGATGGCAGAGCTCGCTAAGAAGCACGAGGTGAAGAAGCTCGGCGTCGAGGCGATGCTGACCTATGAGAGCTATCTTTCTCTTCACAAGGCCATGCCGGAGGTGGAGATTTCTATTTCCAAGGTGGACAGGCTTCGGCAGATCAAGAGCGCCGAGGAGCTGTCGCTTATCGCAGAGGCTTGCCGTATTTCCGATGTAGGCTTCGAAAAGACGATCCCTTATATCAAGGCCGGTGTCAGCGAGGCTTCGCTGCGGACGGTCCTGGAGTGCGCGATGCTAGAAGCCGGTTCGGAGGGGAAATCCTTCGATACCATCGTGGCGTCGGGGTGGCGTTCCGCCTATCCCCATGGCACAGCGACGGAGAAGTTTCTAGAGGATGGGGACTTGGTCACCTTCGATTTCGGCGCCATTCACAAGGGCTATCATTCCGATATCACAAGGACCGTGGCAGTAGGCGAGATTTCCGACCGCCAGCGGTTTATCTATGACTCTATCCTCGGATGCAATGAGCATATCGAGTCTTTCTTGAAAGCAGGCTATAAGGCCAGCGATGTGGACAAGGCGGCCAGAGATTTCCTGAAGGAAAAAGAGCTGGCAGAGTATTTCACTCATTCCTTAGGTCACAGCGTGGGGCTGGAAATCCACGAGGGGCCGACGCTTTCCCCAAGGGATCACACGATCCTTGCCGCCGGCATGACCGAGACCGTGGAGCCGGGGGTATATATCCCAGGAGTTGGTGGAGTCCGTATCGAGGATACGGTTGTTATAAAAGAGGATGGTATTTCCATCTTAACAAAATTCCCAAAGAAATTTTTAAGAGTGTAGTAGGAGGAAAAGTAAATGATTTCTAGTAACGATTTGCGCCCGGGCATTACCGTAGAATTGGACGGACAGGTTTGGCAGTGTATCGAATTCCTGCACGTAAAACCGGGTAAAGGCGCTGCTTTCGTACGTGCTAAGCTGAAAAACCTGCAGAGCGGCTCTGTAGTAGAACGTAAATTCAACGCAGGTATCAAGCTGCAGCCGGCTACTGTAGAACGCAAACCGATGCAGTATCTCTACGAAGCTGACGGCTCCTACTGCTTCATGGATACCGAAAGCTATGAACAGATCATGCTGAACAAAGATCAGCTCGGCGACAAGATCAACTTCCTGAAGGAAGAAATGGAATGCAATGTGGTATTCTTCAACGGCACCATCATTGGCGTAGATATCCCGAACTCTGTAGAACTGAAAGTCGTTCAGACCGAACCAGGCATCCGCGGCGATACAGCTACCGGCGGCTCCAAACCGGCTACCATGGAAACCGGCTATGTAGTATCCGTACCGCTCTTCATCAATGAAGGCGAAATGCTCCGCATTGATACTCGTACCGGCGCTTACATTGAACGCGTAAAATAATTTTGTATGGAAACTGCAGAAGTAAAAAATGACCTGGGCACCATTCGCGTTGCGGACCAGGTCATTGCAGTCATTGCCCGGGAGACGGCGCTCCATGTAGATGGCGTATATGCCATGGATGACCGTTTCTCTCATGGTATTTCCGCGGTCATCAGTGATGAAGAGGCCGAAGGAGTCCGGGTGTCTATCAAAGGATCGGAGATCGTGATCAATCTCTACATCGCCGTATCCCATGGAGGCAGGATCCCGGCTATTGCTTTACAGCTTCAGGAAGCAGTCAAGGAAAGCGTGGGGGAATCCACGGGTCTTCGAGTGAATGCAGTCAATGTCAATGTAGAACGGATCGTATTTCCGGAGAAATAAACCAGGTGAAAGGAGGCGGGGCCATGCTGTCTGAGGAAGAGGTATACCAAAGGATCGAGGAGGCCCTGCTTTCTGTGCCTGCGGTTTCTCATTTCACCGCTGACGGTTTCCAGTATCTGATGCAGGGAATCGGCCAGGCCTTCGGCTTCAAAGCCCATCGGGGGCTCATGATCCGGAGCCAGAAGGATGGCAGCGTGAAGGTGGGCGTGTCCTTGGCATTGCACAAGGGCTGCCAGGTGAATGAGACGGCTCGGTATATCCAGATGGTGGTGAAGAATACTTTCGCCTCCGCCCGGGAGGAGCCGGTGGATACCATTGATGTGACCATTACTGAATTTGTAGAGTGAAAGAGGCTAAGATGAGAAGAGATGCCAGAGAGTATGCACTGCAGGTGCTGTATTCCAAGGAGTTAAATCCGGAATCAGAGCCCATTGATGCAGAAGATCTGAATTTGACAGAGAAAGATAAGACCTTTGCAGCGGCTTTGGTGCAGGCTGTGAAGGATCACGAGGAAATCGATGAGATCATCAAGGCTCATCTGAAGAATTGGTCTCTCTCGCAGCTGAACACGGTGGATAAAAATATCCTCCGCTTGGCTATCGCGGAGTACAATTACTCCGGAGAGGATCGGTCTGATAGAAATGTAATCATCGACGAGGCGGTGGAGCTGGCGAAAACCTACGGGGGCGAGCAGTCCTACCGTTTCATCAATGGTCTTTTGGATCATGCATTGAAAGGATAAATATATGCGGTTTCTTGGTATCGATACCAGCTGCTACACCACGTCAGCGGCTGTATACGATTCATCCGAGGGACTTTTGGGGGAAGAACGAATCGTTTTGACTGTGAAGGCAGGAAATCGGGGATTGTCCCAGTCCAATATGGTTTTCCAGCACGTGAAAAATCTTCCTATACTCCTGCAGAGGCTTTCTCCTTTGCTGCAGGATCTGAAAGGCATTGGCGTTTCAGCATTTCCACGGAGGCGGGCAGATTCTTATATGCCCGCCTTTCTTGTTGGCAAAGGCTTCGCCGAAGCGCTCGCCTGCTCCCATCATGTCCCGCTCTATACATTTAGCCACCAGGAGAATCACGCCTTGGCGGCGATCCGCGAGGTGCCATCCCTTTGGGGAGATCCATTCTACATGATGCACATGTCCGGCGGCACCCAGGATGTACTGTCAGCGGTGTGGCATGGGAGCGCCATGGAAATCGAGGAGCTTCTTTCCTCGAAGGACATCACCGCAGGACAGATGATCGACCGCATCGGTGTGGCTTTGGGGCTTCCCTTTCCATGCGGGAAATGGCTGGAAGAGCTGGCGGAGGCAGGGGACGACTCTTACAAAATCCCTCGGAGCTCCGTGAAGGGGGCTTTCAGCTTCGCCGGCCCGGAGACGCGGGTGCAGCGAGACATAGAGAAGGGGATCTATCGGAAGGAAGACATCGCCAAAGGCGTCTTGATCCACATCGGGCGGGCGCTGGAGAAGGAGCTTCTGGCCTATCCTTTCATTCCGGGGCGGCCCTTCATCGCTGTGGGCGGCGTCATGGCGAATCATTACCTTCGCGGCAGGGTAGAAGACATCTGCGGGAAGCTGGGACTTTCCGTCTATTTCGCAGATCCCAGGTATAGCAGTGACAATGCCACAGGAAATGCGTTTGCAGCCTACATGGCATGGAAGAAAGAAGGACAGGAGGACGAGACATGCTGAAGGAAATCATGAAAGCAAGGCAGGCGGAAATCAATGAGCGCCTCGCTACCCTATTGGTATCTGATGGAGCGGCGCATCAGAAGCTCTTTGACTCCATGAATTACAGCTTGCAAGCCGGTGGCAAACGGATCCGTCCTTTCCTCTTTCTTTTAGTTCTCGAGCTTTTTCACAAGGACTGGTCGAAGTATGTAGACGTGGCCTGCGCGTTGGAGTGCGTGCATACCTACTCCCTCATCCACGATGACCTCCCGGCCATGGATAACGACGACTATCGCCGGGGCAAGCTGACAAATCACAAGGTCTACGGCGCCGGCATGGCCACCATGGCCGGCGATGGGCTTTTGACCTTTGCTTTCGAGCTATTGGCGGGGCAGGAGGAAATACCGGCGGCGCTCCGCTGCGAGCTGATTTCCATCCTGGCGAAAGCCTCCGGCCCCATCGGCATGGTGGGCGGCCAGGCCCATGACATCGACTCGGAGGGAAAGGCGCTTGCCATCGAAGACCTCAGGCTCATGGACCATTGTAAGACCGGATGTCTTTTGATGGCGCCGGTGGATATGGCGGCGGTGATTGCCGAGGCTAGCGAGGAGGAAAAGAAAATCCTCCACGCCTTTGCGGAGCATCTGGGAATTTTATTTCAAATCACCGACGACCTGTTGGATGTCAATGGCCACCTGGATGAAATGGGAAAAATGCCAAACCAGGACGCTGTGGATCACAAGTCCACCTATGTGACCATCCTGGGGAAGGAAGCCGCCGAGCGCCTGGCCAAGGAAGAGGCCGAAGCGGCGAAGGCCCTTTTGGAAAAGCTACCCTTGGATACGACAGCGCTCCATGAGCTGGTAGAAATGATTTTGGTGAGAACGAAGTAGGGACATATGAATCAGAAGGTAAAAAAAGAACGGCTAGACGTACTTTTGGTAGAGCAGGGCTTCTTCGACAGCCGCGAAAATGCGAAGCGTCACATCATGGCGGGCATCATTCTGGTGAATGATGTGCCGGTGGATAAAGCGGGGACCAAGGTGCCCTGTGACGCACGGCTTCGCATCAAGGGCCACGTGATGCCTTATGTAGGCCGCGGCGGCTACAAGCTGGAGAAGGCCATCAAAGCCTTCGGCATCGACATGAAGGATAAAGTGATGGCCGACATCGGCGCCTCCACCGGCGGATTCACCGATTGCGCCCTGCAGAATGGCGCGTCAAAGGTCTTTGCTATCGACGTGGGCACGAACCAGCTGGACTGGAAGCTTCGCACGAATCCCCAGGTCATCAATATGGAAAAGACCAATATCAAAGTGGTCACCGAAGAAACCTTGGGCGAGCAGGTGGACCTGGTTTCCACGGACGTATCCTTTATTTCCGTCCTTAAAATCATTCCGGCGGTGCAAAGCATCCTGAAAAAGGATGGCGCTATGGCCATCCTCATCAAGCCGCAATTTGAAGCAGGCAAGGAAAAGGTGGGGAAGGGCGGCATCGTGCGAGACCCGAAGGTGCATGAGGAAGTGATCGCCGATACCCTGGCGGCCTTCGAAGAGGAAGGCTTCTATGCCTGGGACCTCACCTTCTCGCCTATCAAAGGCGGCTCGGGAAATATTGAATTCCTGGCGTACCTGAAATGGGAGAAGCCGGAGAGCGCCGTAGACGAAGAAAAAATCCGTAGTGTGGTAGAAGAAGCGCATGAGACGCTGAAGAAGGAATGACCTATGAGAATCGGGATTTATCCCAATGTGGGAAAAGAAAAGCTCTTTGAGTACCTGCCAAAGCTTTTGGCATTGCTGGAAGAGCGGGGGATTTCCTATCTCCTGCCTCTTTGCATGAAGGAGGGACTCACTGCCGGTGGTATCGAGGGCGCTCCCTATGGCACCATCGATGAGCTTGGAAATATGGACGCCATCCTCTCCATCGGCGGCGACGGTTCCTTCCTGGAAACCGCCCGCACCTTCCGCGACTACCCGGTCTTGATGGCGGGCATCCACTTGGGCGACTTGGGATTTCTAAATAGCATCACCTCCGAGGATACCGCCATGCGGCTCGACCAGATTCTGGCGGGGCAGTATGTAGAAGAGTCGCGGCTCTTCATCGATGCGGTCTTGAAGCATAAGGACGGCAGCCAGGAGCGGCTCCCCAGCGTCTTGAACGACATCGTCATCGGACACAATCAGATCGGTCAGCTGGCCCGGCTCAATGTGTCTGTCAATGGCCACCTGATCCAGGAGTACGCGGCAGACGGACTCGTGGTCTCCTCGCCCACCGGCTCCACCGGCTACGCCCTCTCCTGCGGCGGCCCGGTGCTTGGTCCCGGCGATGACCGCATGATCGTGGTGCCCATCTGCGCCCACACCCTGCAGCGCTTCGCCATGGTCATGAAAAGCAGCGACACCGTAGAAGTGACAGCGCCCGCGCGGGAACGGAATCTCTGTATTTCCCTCGATGGTAATGAATCCAGAGCATTTCTCAATACCGACCGCCTTTTCATGAAGGGCGCCAATAAGCCCATCCGCTTCATCCGCTTCCTGGACCAAGACTTCTTCGGCACTATCACCCAGAAGCTGGTGAGGAAGATCTGGGAGAAGAAATGAAATTTTGGGGGACAAGGGATAGGGGATAAGGGCGTGCTTACCTGCTTCGTCATAGCTAGGAGATTTTAGCTTTTAGCTTGGAGCTCCTTGTGAGTCAGTAGGCATGCTTTCCTGTAGATTTACAAGGCAAAGCATTGCATTTAGATGTCTCGCTAATAGCGCGAGTTTTATGTCTCTACTGTATAGCATGCCTACTGACGCTAAAAGAGCTCCAAGCTCCCAGCTCCTAGCTATGGTAATGCTGTTAAGTTAAGAGATTTATGCTAAGGGTTTACAGCAAATTTGTTGCTCTAGCCTTATGGGAGTAGACCCTTGGAGAAGGGTCGCGCGATAGCGCCGGATAGAAATGCGCCGC
>CAVKMC010000102.1:0-6917 GCA_963657285.1 Agathobacter sp. | reverse complement strand
CGGCGCTTTATGAATTGTGCGCCGCACCACCACTCCTCACTCCTCACTCCTCACTCCTCACTCCTCACTCCTAACTTCTAACTTTTTACCGATATCCCTTTTCCCCAATATAAAACCGCAAGACGCATGAGCGTGCTTGCGGTTTTGTTTTGGAAAATATTAGAACTGGAAGGACAGGCCCACTTCGTAGTTTCTGCCTGCGCCTGCATACCAGGACTGCCAGAGGTCTGCGCTGGCGGTCGGGCCATAGCAGCTGCCTACGTCGGTGTAGAACTGGTCGAAGATGTTGTTCACTCTAGCGAAGAGGGTAGCCCCTTTGGTGAACTGGTAATTTGCTGCGAAATCCCATACCCAGTAGTTTGCATAATCTCTCATCAGCGGCTTGTTCTTGTTTCCGTAGCGGTTCATGACGCCGCGTCCGGAGAGAGTGGCATTGAAGTCCGTGGTGCGATAGCCTACAGAAAGGTTCAGCGTGCTTTCGGGGATGACGCCATTGCTATTGATGTTGACGCTATCGCTGGTGGCCGGGCTATGGATGTAGGTGTAGCCTACGCTGGCGTTCCAGTGCTGGCTGAATTCTTTATTGAGATTCAGGCTGAAGCCGTTCACGTTTGTCTTACCGGTGTTTTCGAAACGGTAGGTTGCATAGGAATACTGGATCAGATTCTTGGCGTGGGTGTGGAATACGTTGAAGCTACCGTTCAGGGAATCACTGAATTTGTGATTGATACCAAATTCGATGGTGTTGCCTTCCTGGGGATCCAGGTCCTTGTTGCCAGAAGGCCACATGGGACTTCCTCCGTACAGATGATAGAGGTTTGGTGCCACGAAGAAGGTTTTGTAATTCAAATAGTAATTGGTATTTTCATTCTGTTTGTAGCCGATGGAAATACTCGGGGAGGTGTGGGTGCCAAACTGGGAGTTATGATCCACGCGCACGCCCGGGGTGATGTTCCACTGGTCGGTGATGTCGATCTTATCCTGGATATAGAAAGCCGTATTGGTGGCACTTTTTCCCTGGGAACCGTCGTTTAAGCTATAGGGGATTTCGTCTTTGTACCAATCAAAGCCGCCGGTGATGGTCTGCTTATTTCCTTTGTAAGTGAGCTGGTCAGAGATACCGGTGGTCTTCATCTTCATAGCCCAGGATTGAGCAGGAATATCAAAGGTAGTTTTGTTTCTATAGATGGAAAATTGGTTGGTGAGGCGGTCGGAGAGCTTGGCTTTGTACTGCAGGCTGATGGAGTCGTTATCTTTTTTGCCCGGGACCTTCTGGTTTCCTGTAGAAACGTAGTTGGCCATGGTGTAGTCGGCTTTATATTTTTCATAGTTCACCACGATGGAGGAATCATTTCCCAGATCGTAGCCCAGCTTCAAATTGTAGTGCTCAGCGTTCAGATGGTTGATGGCTCTGCGGCCCCAGCCATCTTTGTAATTCCCCATGAGTTCCTTGCCGGCTTCCACGGACCAGAAGACATTGCCGGACTTGCCTTCGTTGTAGAGGGTGTATTTCTCTTTGCTATAGCTACCAAGAGATGCGCGCAGCGTGGTCTTCACCTGATCCTCGGTGGGCTTCTTGGTGATGATATTGATGACGCCGCCCTGGGCATCGCTGCCGTAGAGGGTGGAGGCGGAGCCCTTCAGGAGTTCGATGCGCTCGATGGAGTCCATGGCTACCAGCTCGCCGATGCTGGCGTTCATGAGGGAGTTGCCGTTTGTATTTCTACGCATGCCGTCCACAAGGACTACCACGTTTGGCGAGCCATTGATGTAAATCTGATCGCTATTGGTGGCTTGGCTGCTGACGCCATGAGAGTTCACGAAGACGCCGGGTACCGACTTTACGGCCTGGGCCACGTCGTCATAGTGCTTCTCGGCGATTTCTTCCGCGGTCACGACAGACACGTCGGCGTTGGTTTCGATTTTCTTTTCCGGCGTGCGGTTGGCGGTGACGACGACGCCGTCAAGCGAATAGGTGGGCAGCGCTTCGGCGCGCACAGTAAAAGCGCCTCCGGTGAGAACTAAAGCTGCCAAAGACGCTGTGATGATTTCTTTTTTCATTTGGATTTCCTCCCTCGTCCCTGTTTTGGGGAAACTTGAAAACAGCCTCTCAGAAAGCCGAAGGCATACATCGTACCTTATAGGCAGTCTGCTCAGGTGTTTTCTTTCAGGAAGGCAGTTCTTCTGACTCGGGCTCCTCGCGCATCCTCGTCTTCCCGGCTTTGCTATTTCCCCAGCCAGTGACATTTCGGGAAAAACTTCCCGTGAGGCGCGCTCCCCCTTACAGCGGCGGGACCGTGATGGCTTTGCACCATGCTTCTCTTTTCACTTTCAAAGAATTTTCGAAAGACCTTCTCTGAATTTTTATAAATGCTTTATCTATTGTACAATGAAATGCCAAGAAAGGGAAGGAGTTTTTTAATTTTTTAAGACGAGGGAAATGTGCTTACCGGCTTCGTCATAGCTTTGAGCTAGGAGCCTGGAGCTTGGAGCTTCGTTGGCGACAGTGGGCATGCTAGGCGGTGGAGACTTGAAGCATTGAGGCATTCGCGTACCGGTATCGCCATAGCTTTGAGCTTTGAGCTAGGAGCTTGGAGCTTTATTGGCGTCAGTTGGCATACCGGACGGCAGTGCCCAGGAACACGCGCGTTTACCTATTGACCCAAGACTCCACCGCCCTTCGTGTCTACTGGACTCCAGCCGGGCTCCAAGCTCCAAGCTCCTGGCTCAAAGCTGTGACGAAGCAGGTACGCGTGCCCCATCTCACGAATCTACCGCCGAGCATGCCTACTGACACTAGCCGAGCTCCAAGCTCCGAGCTCCGGGCTCCTAGCTATGAGGAAGCCGGTAAACGCACTCCCGGGCATCTATTTCCGAAACCCCATCGCTTCCCTCTTCGCCAGCTGGTCGCAGAGTTCGTTGTATTTCGTGCCCACGTGGCCTTTGACCCATTGGAAACGGATCTGGTGCGGGGCGGCCACGCGGAGTAGCGCGAGCCAGAGGTCCTTATTGAGGACCGGGGTGCCTTGGGACGTGCGCCAGCCATTTCGCTGCCAGCTGTCGATCCAGTGATTCATGATGGCCTGCTGGAGATATTTGCTGTCGGTGTGGAAGGTGATGCGGCGGGGCCGGCCGTCATTTAAAATTTTCAGCGCTTCGTAAGCGGCCCGAAGCTCCATGCGGTTGTTCGTGGACGACGGCTCGCCGCCGGTGAGGCGGAGGAGCTCCTTGCCGTCGGTGGAAAGGAAGACCGCCGCAAAGCCGCCGGGGCCATTGGGATTCACCAGGCAGGAGCCGTCGGTGTAGATCACGAGCTCATCAGGAAATACGATCCGCACTTCGTGGCCGTCAAAGGAGAAAAGGCTCTCGTCCATGGGATTCGTATGGGCGGGATAAAGCTTCTCGGCGGTCTCGATGGAAATCCCCGTATTTCTTTGGGGCGCGGCTGCCCCCTTCGGCGCTTCGGCGATGGGCTTTCCCCAGAAGGCCTCCGCTTCTTCCTTCGTCACGAAGCCTTTGAAGACGGCGCCGGGAAATCCCGCCACTTCCTTCTGACACTCCGGCCAGCTATAGTACACGCCGGCATGGTGTCCGCGCTTCACGACGTAATATTTTTTCTTGGCTTTGGGGGTGGTGTTGTACATGGGGACCTCGCTTTGCGGTTAAGGGATAAGGCGCATTTACCGGCCTCGCCATAGCTTTGAGCTAGGAGCTAGGAGCTAGGAGCTCGGTTGGCGCCAGTAAGCATGCTAGGCTGTGGAGTCTAGGAGCGATGCGCATTTACCTGCTTCGCCATAGCTTTGAGCTTTCAGCTTGGAGCTTGGAGCTCGGCTAGCGTCAGTAAGCATGCTTAGCAGCGAAGTCTTGAGACAATGGGTAAACGCGCATTGCTCTGAAACCCTACCTCTACCACCTAGCATGCTTACTGTCACCAATAAAGCTCCAAGCTCCTAGCTCCAGGCTCAAAGCTATGAGGGAGCAGGTACGCGGGCCATATCCTTTATCGCTAAAATTATATTTCAATGCTGCCGTCTTCTACCATCTTCCAGAAGCAGTAGAGGGTGGCTTTGGTGTCGGCTAAGCTATCGTGCCAGCCTTCTCCGGTGTAGCCGTAGTAATTGGCGCAGGTGATGAGCTTTTGGTATTTGAATTGGCCGGGGTAGCGCTCGCTTTCTTCGCCGTAGGTCTTGGCGAAGGGCTTCATGAGATCGATGTAGCGCACCTTATTTCTCGAAGGGATATAGATGCCGCACTGGATCAGCATGCCCTGGTCGTAGGGGAGATTGTAGCCCACGATGACCTTCGCGGCGCGGAGAATTTTTTCGATGTCTCTCTTCCGCTCGCGGATGGTCGGCTTGTCCGCCACCATGGCGGGAGAAATATGATTCACCTGCTCCGCGTAGTACCAGGAGTCCGTGTGCTCCGGGCGGAAATATTCGTTCATGACCACTTCGCCGTCTCCATTCACGATGGAGAGCTGCAGGATCTCGTCGCTCTTGGAAAATCCGGTGGTCTCGGTGTCCAGGACGAGGATTTCGTTTCTATTCATAGTTTTTCACCATAAGGATGCTGCATACCTGCCTCGACATAGCTTTGAGCTATGAGCTGGGAGCTAGGAGCTCGGCTAGAGTCAGTAGGCATGCTTGGCGGTAGATTCGTGAGGCGGGGCGCGCCTCGTCGCATGCCTCCACTGCTAAGCATGCCTACTGACACCAACCAAGCTCCCAGCTCCGAGCTCCAAGCTATGACGAAGCAGGTAAAGGCGCATGTTTCTAGACGCTACCGTTCAGTATGCCTACTGACGCCAACCGAGCTCCAAGCTCCAGGCTCAAAGCTCATAGCTATGAGGAGGCAGGTACGCGCGCCATTACTCTTCCCAGGATGTCTCTTTCCTATACGCATTGCCGTCGGCGATGGAGTCGGTCTTGTGGCTCCTTCTGAGCTTGCGGTTCATGGCGGTGCGGATTTTTTTCTTGGCGCCTTTTTTGCCGGAAAGGTTTTCGGCGCTGCTGGGTCCGTCGTCATCTAGAATCTTTTCGATTTTTTCTTTTCCGTACATTTTGCGGGCGTACTGATTCAGCCGGGTTTCCCGTGTGACCTTCTGCGGTCTCTTCATAGCCGTCATCCTTTCTTTTGAGATTTTTTGCATTCGTCTTATGGTATCATTATTGGCTCATCTTGGCTAGGCTTGAATTAGGGTTGGGGCGTTTACCTCCTTCGTCATAGCTATGAGCTATGAGCTGGGAGCTTGGAGCTTTGTTAGTGTCAGTTGGCATGCTCGGCGGTAGATTCGTGAGGCGGGGCGCGCGTACCTGCTTTCCCATAGCTATGAGCTAAGAGCTTGGAGCCCGGCTAGAGTCCAGTAGGTATACATGGCGGTGGAGTCTTGGGCACTGTCGTCTAGTATGCCAACTGACGCTAACAAAGCTCCAAGCTCCGAGCTCCAGGCTCCAAGCTATGACGAAGCAGGTGCGCGTGCCATCCTTGGAATAACTCTTGCGAAATTTGTGGTCCCTGACTATAATATGTGCCATATTCCAAAACAAAGAAAAGAGGTCACACCTTATGAAAAGTACATTTTTCCCCCATTTCACCATCGGCGCTGATGCTTACGACGCGGTGCCGGAGATTTGCTTGGACTATGGCAAGACGGCGGTGATCGTCGGCGGCGTGAAGTCTCGCGCGGCGGCAGAGCCTTTGATCCGCAAGGCCTGCGAAGGGAAGATCGAAATCCTGGGCAGCTTCCAGTACGGCGACGACGCGACTTTTGAAAACGCCGAAGCGCTGACGGAAATTCCGGAAATAAAAAAAGCCGACATGGTTTTCGCTGTCGGCGGCGGGCGTGCGGTGGACACGGCCAAGTGGGCGACCCACCTTTTGAAGAAGCCACTCTTCACATTTCCTACTCTCGCATCGAACTGCGCAGCGGTGACGGCGGTGTGCATCATGTACAACCCGGACCACAGCTTCAAGGGCTCCATCTACAGAGATCGCAACGCGTACCACACCTTCATCAATACGGCAGTCATCGCCCACTCTCCGCGGGAATATTTCTGGGCGGGCCTGGGCGACGCATTGGCGAAGCAGTACGAGGTGCCCTTCTCCGCCCGCGGCCTCTCCCTCTCTTGGGTGCAGGAGGCCGGCGTGGCGAACGCGCAGAATGTAGCTAGCGGCATTTTGAAATACGGCAAGGAAGCGCTGGATGCTGTAGACAAGGGCATCGTCACTGACGCCCTGGAGCCGGCGATCCTATCCATCATCGTGGCCCCGGGCATGGCGTCGGTGTGCATCGAAGACGATCTGGACTCCAGCCTCGCCCACGCGATTTACAACAGCCACACCCGCACGCCTCACGAAGGCAATCACCTCCACGGCGCGGTGGTAAACTACGGCCTGCAGGTGATGCTCACCATGGACGGGCAGATCGAAGAAAGAAATAAAATTTACAACTTCGCGAAATCCATCAACCTCCCGCATTGCTTAAAAGACATCGGCATCGACCCGGCCCACCCGGACGAGCTGGTGGAAAACTGCCTCCACACCAAGGACATGCGCGTGAAGCCATACGATATTACCTTCGACATGGTGTACCAGGCGATGATGGAAGTGGAGGAATTGGGGAAATAAAAAAGGGCTTCGGTTTGCACTTGCTGTTTTGAAGTGAGGAGTGAGGAGTGAGGAGTGAGGAGTGGAGGTGCGCCGCGACAAAATTATAAAGCGGCGCAAGTTTTGAAATAAGGGAAACGCATTTGACCATTTCCTCACGACCGTTAACTGTATAACCGTTTACCGTCTCGTCTGGCGATTACGGGAATATGATAGTGGAAGCACGTAGAGTCTCTGTGTTATGCAAGCGGTACATGAGTAGCCCCTTGGAGAAGGGGCGCGCGTTAGCGGAGGATAGAAGTGCCTCGCAA
>CAVKMC010000101.1:0-6983 GCA_963657285.1 Agathobacter sp. | reverse complement strand
TGAGCTTGGAGCTTGGAGCCCGGCTAATCTCAAGTAAGCATGCTTAGCGAAGACGCAATGTCTCTAACGCTTAGCATGCCCACTGACGCCAATAAAGCTCATAGCTCCGAGCTCCCAGCTCAAAGCTATGAGGAAGCAGGTACGCGGATAGCTCAAGACTTCGCCGCTTAGCGCGCTTACTGACGCTAGCCGAGCTCCAAGCTCCCAGCTCCAGGCTCCTAGCTATGAGGGAGCAGGTGAGCGTGCTTATCCTTGGTTTCCTGTAGCACCTTACAAAAAAATTCAATAGGAAGAAAAGCCCCGCATCCGTCGGGGCTTTTTCATTTGGCGCCATAGATTTCCTTTTTTCAAGTGGAAAAAGGTGTATAATAAGACCAAGAATACATGGTGAAACGAAATAGAAACATATGCCCGAAAGGAAGGACGCCGAAGCGCCGGTGCCCGCAACTCTCTCTCCGGTAAGTGACCCGGCAGAAGGGACGCGCGATCGCCCGCGGTAAGGGGAGCCTCCCTTTCATGAGCCTTGCTCCGAAGCTTTCGACTGTGAGACGCCGGCCGCCTTTTGAACCATGGGGATTTTTTGAAGGGGGGATAGGGATCCGGTGTCTGCCTCGCGGGAAATCTGTCATCCGCGCAGGCGGGGAAGAGGAGAAGGAAGAAGCCGCAGCCTATGGAAATGGAAAGTGAGCCCTTGCGAACTTTTGTATGGCTCGAAGGACGCGCCGGACATGGAAATAGACCTGTCCCTTTCGAAAAAGGGGAAGCGCTTCTCCCACGCGCGATGTCAGCGCTTCTTGGATGCCCCAAATTTATGGATCGATTTCCTTTCCTTGTCATTCTATCCGAAGACGATCGGCTGGGACAGTCGGCTGTCAACGACTCACCCTAAGAAATAAGAATTTATTTCATCGTCCTTTTTGCAAATCCATAGAGATATGGCTTTGTGATTAGACCATTCCGAGAACTCCAAAAATAAAGCCCCCACCGGCCGCCATCCGGTGGGGGCATTTTAATTTGCAAAAAGGTTTGCGCTGGGGGTGGTGCTTACCGGCATCGCCATAGCTATGAGCTATGAGCTAGGAGCTTGGAGCTTCATTGGAGTCGGTAGGCATGCTTGGCGGCGGAGACTTGGGTGGCCGCGAACCGGCATCGACATAGCTAGGAGCTATGAGCTTGGAGCTAGGAGCTCGGCTAGAGCCAATAGGTGTGCTTGGCGGCGGAGACTTGAGCTATCCGCGAACCGGCATCGACAAAGTTAGGAGCTATGAGCTTGGAGCTTGGAGCTTCATTGGCGTCAGTAGGCATGCCAGGCGGTAAAGTCTGGGGAGCATGTGCATTTACCTATTGTCTCAAGACTCTGCTGCTAAGCATGCTTACTGGACTCCAGCCGGGCTCCAAGCTCCAGGCTCCAAGCTCCTAGCTATGTCGAGGCAGGTAAATGCGTTATATCCCTTTTCCAACTTTTTACAAACCCCCGCCCTTTATCAAAAATTTTCCGCTGCCCGCTCGATTTCTAATGAAAGATTTTCTTTTCCTATACAAAAGCTTATCAGAATCCTAGCAACTATGATTTATCGTTATAAGCATCAGGACAACTTAGAACCCAAAGTAATAAGTCCCTATATAAAGGAGAAGAGAATGAAAAAAGATTTCATGAAAAAGGCAGTGCTGGCGCTCCTCGCCGGCGGCGCGATCTTAGGTGGCGCATTTCAGGCTGAGGCATCGGATATCCGAATTCTTCCGGTAGACACCGCGAAGTTCTGGGCCGGCGCTCGTTTCGACTTCGATGTGGAAGTGGCGAATGCGAAGGGTCTGGAAAATGTGGACGTCACCATCAATGGCAAGTCCGCTGAGGATTTCTTCGGCAAGAAGGCAGTGGTGAAGGATCTGGGAAATGGAGTCACCTCCTTCCGTATCGATGATGCTTCCTTCGCAAAGGCCGGCTCGGTAGAAATCAATGTCACCGCCAAGGACAGCACCGGTATTTCCAAAGCCGCTGCTTCTTACAAGGTCGTTCATGAAGCGGCTACGAAGAAAGCGAAGAACGTCATCCTCTTCGTCGGCGACGGCATGTCTTTGCAGGCTCGCGAAGTGGCCCGCATCCTTTCCAAGGGCATGACCAACGGCAAATTCAATGACCTCCTGGCTATGGAGAAATTGGATCACAATGCCATCATCACCACCTCCGGCTATGATTCCCTGGTCACCGACAGCGCGAACTCCGCTTCCGCTTACGCGACCGGCCACAAGTCCGTGGTGAACGCTATGGGCGTCTATGAAGACTCCACCAAGGATCCGCTGGACGATCCGAAGGTAGAAAATGTTTCCGAAATCCTGAAGCGTACCCGCGGCATGTCCGTCGGCGTGGTCACCCAGGCAGAGTCCACCGACGCCACCCCGGCAGCGATGATCGGCCACACCCGCAGAAGAGCGCTGCAGGATTTCCTGGCGAAGGACTACCTCGCTGATTACCATCGTCCCGACGTCATCCTGGGCGGCGGCTCCGCTCGCTACATCCCGAAGGACGTGGCCGGCTCCAAGAGAAAGGACGACGTGAATGTCATCGAAGAATTCAAAGCCAAGGGCTACACCTTCGCTTCGAACTCCACCGAAATGATGGCCGCTCCTTCCGATAAGCCGCTCCTGGGCCTCTTCCACACCGGCACCATGAACGTATACCTGGATCGTGAAATGCTGAAGGACCCGAAGGTGCTGAAGGGCTTCACCGACCAGCCGAACCTGATGAACATGACCGCTAAGGCCCTGGACATCCTCTCTCAGAATAAAAATGGCTTCTTCGCTATGATCGAAGGCGCTTCCATCGATAAACAGCTCCACGTGATGGACTGGCAGCGTGCCGCTTACGACACCATCGAATTTGATAAATCCATCGAGTACGCAGAAAAATGGGCGAAGGAACACGGCGACGATACCTTGATCATCGTCCTCGCTGACCACTCCCACGGCATCTCTATTTCCGGTACCTACCACGAAAGAGATGGCAAGAAGGGCAGCCAGGCCGTCCGCGTCTATGCGAACTCCGTATTCCCCACCTTCGAAGACAAGAATGGCGACGGCTTCCCGGACAATCCCGATCCGGAAGTCACCTTGGCTGTGCAGTACGCCAACCATCCGGAATATTATGAAAACTATCACTTCATGAAGACCCCGACCCCGCCGGCTCTCGCTGTCACTGAAACCAAGGAAGAAGCTACTCAGGTAGGTGACAAGGTAGAGTACCATCAGGTATCCACCGCTTCCTCCAAGGCGAACCCCGCCCGCATCCACGAAGGCGATCCGGCTGAGCTCGTCCCGGCCAACACCCCGAAGGATGATCCCCAGGAATGCCATTCCGCTGACGACATCCTCCTCAACGCCGGCGGCCCCGGCTCCGAATACTTCCATGGCACCATGGACAACACCGAAGTCTTCTTCGGCATCATGAGAGCCCTGGGAGTCGATGGAAATAAGAATGTGAAGAAATAAAGGATATAGGTTCAAGGTTCAAGTATTTAGGTTCAAGGGAAGGTGCGGCGCACAAACAAAAGCGCCGCGAGTTTGGAAATAGTGGCACGCTTGACGCTGGCCGCCCAGATTACTTTTACCCCCTTCCTCTGGAGGGGGGGGGGCAGGGGGGTGGCTTGCAAGCAGGTAAACGCGATAGCCATCACCCACCCTGCGGGTCCCTCTTCAGAGAAGAGGGCTTGATAGGAAGGGCTTCGCCCTTTTTAAACTCACGCCGCTATTTAATTTGATGCGGCGTACCACCCCTTGAACCTTGAACCTTGAACCTTGAACCCTGAACCTTTCTGCGAAAGTGTGTCCCCATGCACCATTTTTTTAGAACTTTCCTTCTGGCCCTCGCCCTTTCCGGGGCGGCCACCTGGGGAGCGGCCGCGGAGGATTTCTCCTTTGATGAAATCTACTCCGGCTACTCCGCCGAGGGGCTGACCTTTTCGGAAAAGACCAGGAGCCTTGAGGGCGGCGAAGTGACCATCGCGGGCTATATGGCCCCACCACTGACGCCGACCATACATTTCTTCGTCCTGACCGAAGTCCCTATGTCCGTCTGCCCCTTTTGCTCAAGCGACGCAGACTGGCCTGATAACATCATCGTAGTCAAAGTAGATGACTCCCTCACCGCCCTCCCCTACGATACTCCCATCACCGTTACAGGCACTTTGGAAATAGGAAGCGAGACCGACGAAGAAACCGGATTTGTGAGCCAGCTGCGCATTAGAGCCAGCTCCATCGACAGCTGATTTCTCCTACCGGATACTCGTAAGAAATCCAGAGGCACCGAGTGATCGGTGTCTCTTTTAATTAGGATAAGGCGCGTTTACCTGCTTCGCTATAGCTAGGAGCCTGGAGCCTGGAGCTTGGAGCTTGGCTAGAGCCAGTAGGCATGCTTAGCAGTGGAGACTTGAGCTATCCGCGTACCTGCTTTGCCATAGCTAGGAGCTATGAGCTTGGAGCTCGGCTGGAGTCCAGTAGGCACGCCAGGCGGTAAAGTCTGGGGAGCATGTGCATTTACCTGTTGTCTCAAGACATCGCCGCTCAGAATGCCTACTGACGCCAATGAAGCTCCAAGCTCCAAGCTCACAGCTCAAAGCTATGGCGAAGCAGGTACGCGCGCTTTATCTCTTAACAAAAGGACCCCACCATGACCACCATCCACATCAACCACCTCACCATCGACTTCCCTGACGGCGAGGGGAAAATGATCCGCGCACTGTCTGCGGATTTCCTTTTGGAAGAAGGCGCCTATGCTTTGATCGGCCCCTCGGGGAGCGGGAAGACCACACTCCTCCACGCCATCTCCGGCCTCGTGACGCCCACCGAGGGCTCCATCGTCGTGGACGGCCGCGACGTGGCAAAGATGTCTGCCGCCGAGGCGAAGGATTTCCGCGCCAAAGAAATCGGATATATTTTCCAAAAGCCGCTCCTCCTTCCTTACCTTACCGTGGAGGAAAATATCAAGCTCTCTCTTACCATGAGCGGCAAGCCCTACGATAGGGAGGAGGCGAAGGAGCTCATGGCCGCCGTGGGCCTGGCGGGCTACGAGAAAAGGAAACCCGCGAAGCTCTCCGGTGGTGAAGCGCAAAGAGTCGCCTTCCTGCGCGCCATCATCCGAAAGCCTAAGATCCTCCTCGTCGACGAACCGACGGCGAGCCTGGACAAAGAAAACGGCGACCTCCTCATGGCCGTCATGCTCTCGTACCAAAAGAAATCCCACTGCATCCTCCTCTGCGCCACCCACGATGAGAGAGTGCAGGGGATGTTCGAGAAGCGGATGTATTTGAAGAGGGGTTAAGAGCCACCTTACTTGCTTCGCCATAGCTTTGAGCTATGAGCTTGGAGCTTGGAGCCTGGCTGGAGTTCAGTAGACACGAAGGGCGGTGGAATCTTGGGCTAATAGGTAAACGCGCGGGTTCCTGGGTACCGCCGTCCAGTATGCCAACTGACGCCAATGAAGCTCCAAGCTCCAAGCTCCAGGCTCCTAGCTATGTCGAAGCAGGTACTCGGCTTTTATCTCTCGCTCGTGTTATTGCAACGAAAGGAGTCCCCATGTTCCACCTCGCCTATCTTTCCCTCATCCGGCGGCCGCTTTCGAAGGCTCTGCTCTGGGCTTTGATCGCCATCTCCTGCGCGCTGCCGGTATTTCTTTTAGAGACTTCGCTGGGTCTTTACGACGGCATCAACCGCGCGGTGTCGCCTTTTCCCATTTTGGTAGGGGACAAGGGCTCGTCGTACCAGCTCGTCCTGAATACGGTCTTCCTTCGCGACAAGCCTTTGGGAAATATGGAGAACGGCGCGCTCACCAAGCTCTCGGAAAATGACAAAGTGAAGGCGGTGTACCCCTTGGCCTTCGGAGATAATTATCGAGGCTTTCGCATCGTGGGCACGACGAAGGACATATTTGATTACGCGCCTGATGCGAAGAAGGGTCCGTGGCTTTCTATTTCTGAAGGCCGCCTCTTCACCAATGAAGGGGACGTGGTGATCGGCAGCGAGACCGCGCGGCTCACGGGCCTCACCATCGGGAGCACCTTCCGCTCCATCCACGGCAGCGCGGTGAAGGGGAAGGAGCACGACCATCCCTTCCGCGTCGTCGGGATTCTCCAAGAAGTGAAGGGCCCCTACGACACCGCCATCTTTGCGGACATTCACGACATCTGGGAAGCCCACGGCAAGGACGCCATGGCCAAGGAGGAAGTGACCGCGCTTCTCGTGGTTCCCAAGGGCTACAAGGAAGCCATGCAGCTCCTCGGCAGCTACCAGAAGGCGAAGGATGTGCAGATGGTCTTCCCGTCGCAGTCCATCATTTCCCTCTACGCCATGGTGGGGCAGACGAAGGATTTTTGGAAGGTGCTGGTCACATTTCTCCTCGCTGTCTCGCTTCTCGTGACGCTGCTGGCCATGTACTGGAGCACTTTGGGACGGCTTTCAGAAATCGCCCTCCTTCGCGCGTTGGGCGCAGGAAATAAAGACATCGCGCTCTTCCTTCTCACCGAAGAAGCCCTCCTCCTCCTGGCCGGTTCCCTCACCGGCTGGGCGCTGGGCTACCTGGCCAGCCGCGGTGCCGCGAGCCTCATCGCCAGCCACAGCGCCATCGTCCTGGACAACTCCCTCCATCCCCTGGGCCTCCTCATCATCCCAGCCATGGTCCTCCTAGGCACCGCCGCGGCGATGCTGCCGGCGGGAATGATTTTGAGGCGGGACGTGGCGGAACAGCTGTAGCAGCCTTCGCGTGCTTACCTGCTTCGACATAGCTAGGAGCTTGGAGCTAGGAGCTTGGAGCTCGGTTCGCGTCCAGTAAGCACGCCAAGCGGTAGAACCTAATGCTATCGAGTTGGGAGGTTTTATGCTAAGGGTTACAGCAAATTTGTTGCTCTAGCCCTACGGGAGTAGACCCTTGGAGAAGGGCCCTCCGATAGGGCCGGATAGAAATGCGCCGTAGGCGCATAATCAGCACCAGCCAT
>CAVKMC010000100.1:0-7143 GCA_963657285.1 Agathobacter sp. | reverse complement strand
GGATGAACCATACCGGGGTCACGAAGAGGGCCACGCGGGTGTCATCACGGAAGGCAGAGGCCACGACTACGCAAGCCAGGAAGGCCATGGTGAGGTAGCCGGAGTAAGGCGCCCAGGGCATCTTGTAGGTGAGCTTTGCCTTTTCTTCTTCGGTGAGGGAAGCGCGGAATTTCTGCTGGGTGCGGAGAATCACAAACCAGGTCCACAGAGCGCCGAAGGAGCCGATGCTGGTGACATAGACGAAAACCTCTGCGGGCATCACATAGTTCAGGCCCACAGCCAGAAGCAGGACGGCTGCGGAGAAGACGATGCCTACCCATGGCAGACGATGACGGTTCAAGGTCTGGAAGCAGGAGGGCGCATTTCCCTGGAGAGACAGGTTGTAAAGCATACGGCCGGAGCTGAAGATACCACTATTGCAGGAGGAGAGCACGGCTGTTATGACAACGATATTGATGATGTCGGCCGCGCCGGAAATACCAAGCTTCTCGAAGGTCACAACGAAAGGACTGCCCATGTGGCCGATTTCATTCCATGGATAGATGGACATGATGACGCCCAGGGAGAGTACATAGAAAATCAGGATACGCCAGAATACTTCATCGATGGCTTTCTTGATGGTGGACTTCGGATCGTGAGCTTCGCCGGCGGTGACACCGATGATTTCAATGCCCAGGTAGGAGTACATGACCATGACGAGAGCCATCAGGGTGCCGCTGATGCCATTGGGGAAGAAGCCGCCGTTGGACCAGAGGTTTGCGATGCCGGTCGCGATGCCGCCATTGCCGATACCGAAAATAATCATGCCGGCGCCGCTGATGATCATGAAGATGATGGTGCAGATCTTGATCAGGGCAAACCAGAATTCAAATTCGCCATAAGCAGATACAGCGATGAAATTGACAACGGTCATAATGATGAGCGCTACCAAAGCAGAAAGCCACTGGGGCAGATCGGGATACCAGAAGTTCATGTATATCCCCACAGCGGTGAGCTCGGCCATACAGGTGACCATCCACATGTACCAATAGGTCCAGCCGGTGAGGTAGCCCCACTTCGGTCCCAGGAAACGAGCCGCATGCGCACTGAAGGCACCAGATACCGGATAGGCTACGGACAGCTCGCCCAAGGCGCGCATTATGAAATAAATCGCAATGCCGCCGATCATGTAGGTCAGAAGCACCGACGGGCCGGCCAATTCGATGGCCGTCGCAGACCCCAAGAAGAGCCCTACGCCGATAGCGCCCCCGAGGCCGATGAGCTGGATGTGGCGATTCTTTAGCCCGCGCTCCAGGTTTTCGTGCATTTCCTGATTCTTTTCTTCCATTTGTTCCTCCCATTTACCCAGAAATTTTCCGTTTTTCCATAAGGAAATCTTGCGCCACCATTCTCTCCTAAGGTGGCCTTTCTTCTATCCTTCATAACAACACTTTTCCTATTCTACTCGTTCCTTGCAGAAATAGCAAGCCCCCTTTGACATTTTTTCATTTGCTTTCGCGGCGTGCATGGAAGGATGAGGCAAAAGGATATTTGCTTTTAGTAGTCAGTGGTCAGTGATCAGTGATCAGTGATCAGTACGCTTTTGACTGCTTCGCCATAGCTTGGAGCCTGGAGCTAGGAGCTTGGAGCTCGGCTAGCGGCAGTAGGCATGTCCAATGATAGAGACGCGAGGCACTTTGCCCGCTTTATCGAAATGTAGTTAAACGCCAAGTGTCACCATCAAAGCTCCAAGCTCCAGGCTCAAAGCTCCAAGCTATGGCGAAGCAGGCAAACGCGCTCATTCCCATGAAAAAAGCAGCGCACCCGAAGGCACACTGCTTTTCATAAAACAAATGAATCAAGGAACAACTGACGCCGAAGCCAAACGCGCCCTGATCACTGATCACTAACCGGCTCCTTCACCTTATACCACCAGCAATAGAGCGCCGGCACGACGAGGAGGCCGATGGCGGTGGCTAGGAGAAGGCCGCCAATGAAAGAGACGGCGAGAGGCCGCCAGAAGGGATTGGGGATGAGTGGCACGAAGCCCAAGACGTCTGTCACTGACGAGAGCATGATAGGACGGAAACGAAGGGCTGCCGACTCGATGACCGCATCGTAGGGCGTCTTGCCTTCGTCCAAGTGCTGGCGGATCTGGTCCAAGAGGATGATGCTATTTCGGATGACCATCCCCGATAGGGCCACCATACCCACGATGGCGATGAAGCCGATGGGCTCTCTGGTGACGAGAAGCGTAAGGATGGCGCCGATGAGGCCCAAGGGTCCGGTGATGACGGCGATGAGAAGCTTGGGGATTTCTCCCAGCTCAAACATCAAAATCATAAGCACAATGAAAACCATCATAGGCACAGCGGCGAAGATGTATTTCATGGACTTGTTGCTCCACTCAAGCGACCCGTCCTTGGCGAGGCTGTAGCCGTCGGGGAGATTCTTGATGAAGTCCTTCAGGTTCTCGCTGTAAATCGCATTGCCCACGGAGTCCGCTTTCACATCGCCCACCACTTCTGCGCGAAGGGTGATGGTAGGCTTCAGGTCGCGGCGCCAAATGGTACTGGTTTCATTCTCATAAGAGATCTCCGCAAATTCACCTAGCGGCACGTAGCGGCCATTGCCCACATGCACCGGGAGGGACGAGAGATTGGCCAGGCGGGCCACATTGTCTCCTTCCAGCTTGAAGGAAATCGGGATGAGCTGGTCGCCCTGGTAGGACTCGGCCACCTTGTAGCCCGAGAGCTTCACGTAGAGATCCTGAGATACGGCGTAATTGTCGATGCCCAGCTCCCGCACCTTGTCCTGGTTGATTTTCAGCTTCACCATCGGCGTTTCCTGTGGCCAATCGAGGCTGGCATTGGTGATATTCGGATGCTGCTTCATGATGTCCAAGGCATCCTTCGCCAGCTTCGCCGTTTCTTCCACGGATTCCCCGGTCAAGCGGAACATGACGGGATACTCCGATGGCGGCCCGGTGGTGATGAGGCGGGTATGGGCCCGCGCCTCGGGGTAAGTCGCTTCGATGAAGTCGATCACTTCGCTTCGCACCGCGTCGCGGGCTTTCTTGTCAGTGGCCACGATGATCATCTGGCCATGGCTATCCTCTGCGGCTTCCGGATTGAAGAGCAAAATAAATCTTGGCGCTGTGTCGCCGATATAGGTAGAGAAGGAGGAAATCCGATCGTCCCCATAGAGCGTGTCGGCGATGCCATTCATCACCTTTTTGGTTTCCTGGATGGACGCGCCGGAGGGAAGGTTCACGTCCAGAATGATTTCCGGTCGCACGGAGTCAGGGAAGAATTCCTGATTCACCATGGGAATCGCCGCCATGGTGAGGGCGAAGACGCCAGCAGTGGTGGCGATGACGGTTTTCCGGAAATGGATGCAAATGGCGATGACTTTGTAGAAAAGGTCATAGGCCTTCTTGGTGAAGGAGCCCTTATTTCCTTTCTTCCGCTCCTCCGCTTCTCGCTCTTCCTTGGTTTTTACCTTGATGAATTTATATCCCAAGACCGGGCTCACAAAGATGGAGGCGATCCAGGAAAGGATCAGCGCCGCTGCGATGACCCAGAACATCGCCGACGCATACTCGGAGGTCTGCCCTTCGGCCAGGCCTACGGGGATGAAGCCGGCGGCGGTGATGAGGGTCCCCGCCAGCATGGGCTTCGCGCAGCTCTTGTAGGCTGCCTCCGCCGCTTCCAGGCGGGAGAGGCCCTGCTCCAGCTTCACCTGCATCATTTCGATGACAATGATGGCGTCATCCACCAGGAGGCCCAGGGACACGATGAGGGCGCCCAGGGATACGATGTGCAGGTCGATGCCCTGCCATTTCATGAAGAGGAAGGTGGCGCACACCACCACCGGGATGCAGAGGGCCAGCACGATGCCGCTCCACAGGCCCAGGGACAGGAAGGACGCCGCCATGACGATGACGATGGCTTCCAGGAGGGATTCGGTGAATTCGGAAATAGAATCATTCACCACCTTCGGCTGGTCTGCTACCAGGCCGATTTCCATACCCGCCGGAAGGTCACTCTTGGCGAGGTCGATTTCTTTATTCAGATTTTCCCCAAGGGTCAGGTTGTTCCCGCCGGAACGCATGGACACGGCGATGCCGATGGCCGGCTTGCCATTGAAGTAGAAGAGCGACGACTCCGGTGTGGTGTAGGTCTGTGTCACCTTCGCCACGTCGCCTAAGTGGAAGCTTCGCTCGCCCACATGGATGGGGATATTTTCCAAGGACTCTACACTGCCCAGGAGGCCGTCCACACGGATGGCCACATTTCTCGTGGACGTGTGAATCACGCCGGCCGGCATCATGAGGGACTGCTGCTTCAAAAGGGTAAATACATCGGTGGGACTCATGCCGAAGGAAGCCAGCTTATTCTGATCCATTTCGATGTAAATATTCTGCTCCTGCACGCCCAGAAGCTCTACCTTCTGCACGTCCTCTACAGCGGTCAGGCGGCGGCGAATTTTTTCCGCCACCTCACGCTTTTCCTCGTAGCTATAGCCTTCGCCGGTGATGGCATAGATGGAGCCATACACATCGTCGAAGCGGTCATTGATGTAAGGGCCGTAGACGCCATTCGGCAAATTGCCCCACTCATCATTGACCAGATTTCTCACTTCATGCCAACGGGTCTGTATATCCTCCTTCTTCACCGAATCCTTCAGATTCACATAGATGACCGTCTTGCCGTCATGGGTGAAAGATTTCAGATAGTCCAAGCCCTTGGTGTCCTGTAGCTTTTTCTCCAGCGGATCCGTCACCTGCTGTGTGATCTGCTCTGCCGTGGCGCCGGGCCAGGCCGCGCTCACCACCGCCTGGCGGATGGTGAAGTCCGGATCCTCACTGCGTCCCAAGCGGAAATAGGAAAATAGCCCGCCCACCAGGATGCAGAAAATGAAGAAATAAACTATAGGCTTATTCTTGATGGCCCACTCGGCCATATTCAGCCCTTTCATAACCGTACCTCTTCTCCTTCAGACAGCTTGCCCACGCCGGCCGTGACAATGCGGTCGCCTTTGGAAAGGCCCTTGGTGATTTCCACCTGGTCCTCGCCGTAGCGTCCCACCTCTACCTGCTGCAGATAGACCTTGTTATCCCGGATCACCCACACCGACGGCTGCTGGTTCTGCTGGGCGATGGCAGTGAGCGGCACCATCAGGGCCTCACCGCTCTGATTTCCTACAAACTTCACTTCTGCCGTCATGCCCACAGCCATGTCCTTCGGCGCTTCGATGAGAGTCACCTTCGCGTCATAGGTGCCGGTGGAGGTATTCGGCGCTGCGGCGATTTCGCGGACCTTGCCCTCCGCCTTCACGTCGGGCATCGCCCAGAAGGTCACTTCGCAGGGCATGCCCACGGAGTAGAGAGCCTTCTGCTTTTCGGTGAAGGAAATATGAACATCCATCTTCGAGTCGTCGATGATGGAAACCACCGGCGTCCCGGCGGCGATAACCTGGCCTACCTCATAAAGCGTAGAGCCTACGATGCCGTCGCGGTCAGCCGTGAGGAGCGTGAAGCCCAGATTGTTCTCCGCCCGCGCGAGCGTCGCCTGGGCCGAAGCCAGCTGCGCCGCTGCCAAGTCGTACTGATTTCTTGTCTGGTCCATAGCCAGGTCGGAAATCGCATTCACCGAGTGAAGCTGGTCATAGCGCGCCAGGGTGGAGGTGGCCAGCTTGTAGGACGCCTCCGCTGCGGCCAGCGACGAGCGCGCCGCTGCCGCCTGCTCCTCCGCATCCTTGGAGTCTACCTTGAAAAGCGGCTGCCCTGCCGTCACCCTTTCGCCACTGGTCACGTAGCGCTGCATGATGCGCCCGCCCACCTGGAAGGCCAAAGGCGACTCGAAGTACCCGTGCACCGTGCCGGAGAAGGTATTCTTCACTTCGCTCTTCGTATCGCCCACCACCATGGACTTCACCAACGGCGCCTTCGGTGCTGCCGCCTTCTCGCTGCCGCAGCCCGAAAGCACCAGAGACGCGCCGATGAGCGCTGCCCCTATGCCAAACATCAGTCGATTCATCTCGAATCCTCCTGTTTTTCCGGAAGCGCTACATCCTTGCGCATCCACACGCCATTCAAAATGATATCCTCCAACGCATTCATCACGTCCGCGCCGGTCATATTCTGCGATTTCAGAAACTCTGCCTCATTGATACTCTTCGTCGCCGTGATGAGCACCATGCGAAGCACCGGCAGATTCACCGCCCGAAGCTCCCCGGTCTTCACGCCTTCCTCCAGGATGGAAATCATCCAGTCGAATCGCGTGAGCTTGTACTCGATCCACTCATCCCAGAGCTTCCCGTAGTGCATCTCCAGGTCGTGGTAAAATCCATCAGGCATATCCCAGAAGCTTTCTACATAGAGCCGGCAATAGTCCAGAAATTTCTTTCGCACCGGCTCGGTGCTTTTCCAAATTTTCTCTTTCTTCGCGTCAAAGATTTCGATATCCGCCTCGCACACCCGGCGGATCAGATCCTCCTTCGACGACGCCTTCTGATACAGCGTACTCTTGGACATCCGCATCTTCCGCGCGATGTCGTCCATGGTAAACTTCACCGAATGCAGCCGCATCTCCTCTTTCGCGATGAGCCGAAGCTGTTCGTCCATACTATCCCTCCAGTACTCATTTCGTTTTTTCAGTACTCTAGCACTATTATAGGAAAGCGGGAGGGATTTGGCAAGGGACTTTTCGTAGTCGGTAGTCGGTAGTCGGTGGTCGGTGGTCACCCTCATGCTCCCTAAGCATTTTCTTTCACTCAATATAACTATTTTTCAAGCCCCTTTCCTTTTGCTATGCTTTGAGCACCGAAAGTAAAAAGAAAGGAGCTTTTACTATGTCAAAAATTTTAACCGCATACTTCTCCCGCCGAGGGGAAAATTATTTCGATGGATCCATCCGTTTCCTGGAAAAAGGAAATACGGAGATCATTGCCGAGGCCATTTCCGAAGCCACGGGGAGCGATCTTTTTGAAATCGATACGCTGAAGCCCTACGCCGATGACTATCACAGCTGCACCTTGGAGGCGAAGGAGGAGCTTTCTCAGAACGCCCGGCCGCAGCTCGCCCATGATCTGTCAGACCTTTCCTCCTACGACACCATCTTCCTGGGATTTCCAAACTGGTGGGGCACCTCGCCTATGGCC
>CAVKMC010000099.1:0-7206 GCA_963657285.1 Agathobacter sp. | reverse complement strand
GTTGTCATGTGTACCGAAGTACGGGCATCCTGGGCTATCGTCGGAACTCGGCGACTCGTGCAATCAGGGAATCTGAAGGTCTATTTTCTTTTGGTATTGCTTTGGTCTTGCTTTTTGGGCCATCACAGGACTTCGGAAATGACCCAACAATTCCTTCGTCCTGCCCGATGAGCTTCAGGGCCTCGCAAGATTCTTCCATCCTTATGGGTCAGGGGTCCGCCTTGATTCATTACGCGTATAGATATCTCTGAATCGGATCCTAGCCGCGAATGGGTGCACACACGGTGCTCTGAATTTCATATCTACATTATACACAAGCGTTTTCAAAAAGTCTATAGGGAAAATGCAAATTCACATGGCAATTTTGTCATGTGAATTATAGAAGAGAGAAATTGCTGATTTTTCTTCTTTTTCTGAAAAATGTGATATAATGCAGTTATAAGCAAAGAATTTTGTGATAAAACAGATAAAAACATACAGATTTCTGTGATAAAAGAAATAAAAAAGCGAGGAATTTTGTGATGGATAGACTGAGACGTAAGATAGATAACTGCTTACAAAGGTGGCGGCGGGATCCGGAGCGGCTTCCTTTGATCGTGAAAGGGGCGCGGCAGATCGGGAAGACCGAGGCCATCGAGCATTTTGCGCGGGAGAATTATAAGCATGTGATAGAGATCAATTTCGCTCTGCAAAAGGCGTACCGAACGATTTTCGAGGATGGTTATGAAGTAGATAAAATCCTTCGGAATATCACCTTCCAGGATCCCTCTGCCATGGCGGAGCCCGGAGAGACGCTGATTTTTTTCGATGAGTTGCAGGCTTGCCCCGATTGCGCCACCTCGCTCAAAGCCTTCAAGCTGGACGGGCGGTATGACGTGATTTGCTCCGGCTCCCTCATGGGCATCAGTTATCGGGAAATTGAGTCCAATAGCGTGGGCTACAAGCAGGATATCACCATGTATCCTTTGGACTTCGAAGAATTTCTGTGGGCGAAGGGATACAAAGCGGAGCAAATTGATTTCTTTTATGACTGTATGAAGACGCTTACCTCTTTGCCGTCGGCTGCTTTGTCAGCCCTTCGGGAAACTTTTCGCGAGTATCTGGTGCTTGGTGGGATGCCGGCGGTAGTGTGGTCCTTTGTGCAAAAGGGAAATTATAGTGGCACCTTGGCACTGCAGCGGCAGCTACTCCTGGACTATGAAGAGGATATTACAAAGTACGCCGAAGGGCTGGATCAGACGCGTATCCTGAATGTGTACCGCAAGATTCCTGTATTTCTAGGCAAGGATAATAAAAAGTTTCAGGTGTCCAAGGTGGCCCACGGCGCGCGGAGCCGGGAGTATGTCGGGGTGACCGATTGGCTCGCCAATGCGGGCATCGTGAATATCTGCTATTGCTTGGAGCATCCTGAGCTCCCTTTGAAAGGAAATTACGATCCCGATAACTATCGGATCTATTTCGGCGATACAGGGCTCCTCATCGCATCTCTTGACGAGGAAGCCCAAGCGGATTTGCGGCAGAATAAAAATTTCAATGTATACAAAGGAGCGCTATTTGAAAATATTGTCGCCCAGATGTTGAAATCCCAAGGCTACGGTCTTTATTTCTATAGAAATAGAGACGCCACGCTGGAAATGGATTTCTTCGTCCGCGATACCGATTCTCTCATACCGGTAGAAGTGAAATCCACCAATGGCACCGCGAAGTCTCTCAATGCACTGATTTCTAAAGAGGAGTACCCGGACATCCGCCGCGGTATCAAGCTGGGAGATACAAACATCGGCGCGAGCGATCGCTTCGTCACCTTCCCTTATGCCCTCACCTTTTTGCTGAAGCGTTGGATCATGGATGGGATGGGGGATGAATGTGGACGCTTCGAACACTGACTACTGATCACTGATTACTGACTACTAAATCGTAATCAATAAGCATGCTAATTCCCATATTTCCTTTTCCTAACCTATGAGGTATAATATTATCAAATCATTAAAATTCTCGCGTGGCGGGAAAGTGAAAAATGAGGAGGACTGTCATGGCAAAGGTATATACTCGTACAGGAGATAAAGGTAAGACCAGTCTTTATACAGGGGAGCGCGTATCCAAAGGGAGCCAGCGCGTGGAAACCTATGGTACCATCGATGAGGTGGATTCTGTTTTGGGGCAGTGCCGTGCCTTTGCGGCTCATGACAAGGTGAAGGAGACGATCTACAAGCTGCAGAAGGAGCTGTGGCTTCTGATGGCAGATATTGCGAGCCTTGGGAAGGAAGCAAATATCACCGCCGACCATGTGACGGAGCTGGAGCATATCATCGACGCTTATACCGAAGAGCTGGCGCCGCTGGATCATTTCCTGGTGCCGGGGGATACCCAGGCTTCCAGCTTCCTCGACGTAGCGCGCACTGTCGTCCGCCGAGCTGAAAGAGATATGTGGCGCCTGGCTGAGACGGAGGATGTGCATGAAGTGGACATCCGCTACCTGAACCGCCTCTCGGATCTGTGCTTCACTCTGGCTCGCTATGAAGCGGAAGTGAAATAGTTTTTAGTAGTCAGTAATTAGTGGTCAGTGGTCAGTACGTGCTTGCCTTTTGTGTCAATTCAGCATTCATACCGCTTTAGCTGATAAATATTTAAACTAGCGTCATGAATGACTACTGCCTCATGCGTTGCTTGCGCCCTAATTACTAATTACTAATTACTAATTACTAAACACTAAACCCCAATCGTTCTCACCGAGCTACAAAGGAGATATTCATCGTTTGAATATCTCCTTTTTTTATTATAAAATAAGAGGAGTTTTGTTTACGAGATGATTCGGATTTCCTTATCTTTGGAGGGATACCATGGAATTACTGGCTCCGGCAGGTTCGCCTGCCCACTTGGTAGCGGCGCTGGATGCCGGCGCTGATGCGGTGTATCTTGGCGGGAAGCTTTTCAGCGCGCGAAAGTTTGCGGGGAATTTTTCCGATGAGGAAATGAAGGAAGCGGTGCGCTTGGCTCATGTGAAGGGCGCCTGTGTCTATGTGACCTTGAATACGCTCATCAGCGATAAGGAAATGAAGGACCTGGCGGGGTATCTCCGTTTCCTGGGATCCATCCCCATTGACGGGCTTTTGGTGCAGGACTTCGGCGTGGTATCCATGGCTAGGGAGATCGCGCCGCACATCCCGCTGCACGCGTCTACCCAGATGACGGTGTCCAATTTGTCCGGCGTGAAATTTTTAGGGGACCGGGGATTCCAGCGGGTAGTGCTATCGCGTGAGCTGTCGCTTCGGGAAATCAAATCCATCACCGATGCCACCGATGTGGAAATCGAGGTTTTCGTGCACGGCGCCCTTTGCGTGTGCTACTCGGGGCAGTGTCTCATGAGTAGCTTCATCGGCGGCCGCAGCGGAAATCGGGGCTCCTGCGCGCAGCCCTGCCGCATGCCCTATGAATTGGTGGATGCCGCCGGAAAGTCCATGAATCCGAAGAAGGGGAAATACATCCTAAGCTTGAAGGACATGATGGGGCTGCCCCGCATCCCCGAGCTTTTGGATGCCCATGTGGCGTCGCTCAAGGTGGAAGGCCGCATGAAGAGTCCGGAGTATGTATTCCACACCGTTTCCGCTTACCGCAAAGCCATCGACGCTGCGGAAAAAGCGAAGCGGATCGATACCGAGCCGCTGCGTCTCCACTTGGAGGAGGAATTCAACCGCGGCTATACCACCGCATATCCCGATGACACGGCGGGGCCCGCTATGATGACGGAGTATGCGCCGGGAAATCATGGCGTCCATGCGGGACCGGTGGAAATTATCAAGACGGGACAATTCATTTTCCGCGCCGAGGAAATGCGCGCGCTTGCAGAAATCACCGGTATTTCCTATGAAACCGCAGAGAGGACCATCGCCTATGTGCCGAAGGAGCAGGTATTTCCCATGAAGCAGGGCCGCTTCCTCGTGAATTATGAAGCGCGTCCTATGAAAGAGGGGCAGGTCTACTGGAACGTAGAGCCGAAGAAAAAGTCCCTGGCCTTGAAGGATCTGATGGGGAAGATTCCTCTCTCTTTCTATCTCACTGCGAAGGCTGGGGAGCCGCTCTCCCTCTCTGCCCGTGACGACAAGGGGCACCATGTGGAGGCGATTTCTGATTTCATCCTGGAAAGAGCAGAGAATCGCGTGACCTCGGAGGAGGACATCCGAAAGCAGCTGGGACGATTGGGAAATACCTGGTTCACCCTGGCAGAGGCGAAGGTCTTCAATGCGGAATGCATGGTGCCCAAGAGCATCCTGAATCATCTCCGCATAGAAGTGATCGAGAAGCTGGAAGCCATCCGCGCGGCAGACCACGAGGCCGACATCCAGAAGGGCACCGGCGATGCCCTCACGCCGGCTTTTGAAGCGAAGCCATTGGAAATGTCGAAGATTTGGGCGCGTACCGTATCGATTTCCCAAATGGAAGAGGCGCTGGAGGCGGGAGTGCGCGGATTTATTTTCGGCGGCGAATCCTTCGACCATACGCCGATTTCTAAGGAAACCTACGAGAAGGCGGTGACTCTCGCCCGCGGCAAGGGCGCACAGATTCTTTTCGCCATGCCAAGGGTGATGCGGGAGAAATACGAAAAGCTGGCGGCCCGCCGTTTCAAGGATAGCTTAGAAGCGGGCCCCGATGGCATTTTCCTGGAGTACGCAGGCGCGTCGGAATGGCTGGGCGGCGTGGAGCTTCCTGTCATCGCCGGGCCGTCTTTGAATATTTTCAATAGCAAAGCAGAGGCCGCCATGGAGCAGCTGGGCTTCTCGGGCGCCTTTATTTCCCAAGAGCTCACGATCCCGCAAATCCGAGACATCGCCGCTAAAAGCCGCATGCCTTTGGGCGCTTATGTGTACGGTCGCACGGAGATGATGATTTCCGAATACTGCGCCATCAATGCGGTGATGGGGGACAAGGAGAAGAAGGCCTGCCCGCAATATTGCTTGGGGCGCTCCTATTTCCTATCCGACGGCGAGGGGCGGAAATTCCCCATCAAAACTGATGAATGGTGCCACATGCATATCCAAAATTCCCACCTGCTGGATATGCGTCCCTATTTGAACGAATTAGAAAAAGCGGGGCTTTCCTGGTACTGCCTGGACCTTCGGGGGCTGGAGGGCAGCGCGAAAGCTTTGTGCCGCGATTTTTGTGATATACAGAGTGGCCGCAAGGCGTCGCCGAAGCCCGCGGAGGGGCAGGGCGTGACGCGAGGCCACTTCTTCAGAGGAGTTTTGTAATGAATCAAGATGTATTAGAGACGCTGGAATTTCACCAGATCCGAAATAAGCTTTGCGAGCTGGCGCCGTCTCAGCTGTCGAAGGAAATGGCGATTTCCCTCACCCCTTTTTACGAGCCGGAAATTATCGAGAAAAAACTGGAGGAGACCGAGGAGGCATCGATCCTTCTGGAGCGGGAAATCACCACGCCCTTGGGAGAGACCCACGACATCCGCGAAATCCTTCGCAAAGCAGGGAAGAAGATAATCCTGCTCTCCAAGGAGTTCATGGATCTGGCTGCGTCTTTGGAAACCTATAAAAAAATGCACCACTATTTCGAAGGGGAGCGGCACCTGGTGTATCCGGCGTTGGAGGAAATCTCGGCTCTCATCATCCCCCAAGAGCAGCTCATCGACCATATCCATCGCACCTTCGACGAGCATGGCGAGGTGAGCGACCGGGCGTCTCCGAAGCTTTCCCGCATCCGCACGGAAAAGGAAATGATCAAGAACCGCATCCGCAAGACCTTCCAGCAACTGGTGACCGACAAGGACCAGGCCTCCTATTTCCGCGAAGCCATCGTGACCCAGCGAAATGGTCGCTACGTGGTACCGGTCAAGGAGGAGTACCGCTACAAATTTGACGGCATCGTCCACGACCGTTCCTCCACCGGGCAGACCCTTTTCATGGAGCCCATGGTGTCGGTGCGGCTGAATAACGATCTCGCCGAGCTGACGGCGGCGGAAAAGCAGGAAATCCAGGAAATCCTTCGCGCTCTCACCGAAGAGGTGCGAAAGAGCAGCGAGGTGACGAAGAATAATTGCCACCTGGCCACGGAGCTGGAATTCATTTTTGCTCGCGGCAAGCTCGCCCTCTCCATGCAGGGGGTGAAGGCCATCCCATCGAAGCATGGCGTCCTTGACCTGCGCAATGCTCGCCATCCATTGATTCCAGCGGCCCAGGTGGTGCCGATTTCTTTGACTTTGGGGAAGGATTTCCAGATCCTCATCATCACCGGCTCCAATGCCGGCGGTAAAACCATCGCCATCAAGACCGCCGGGCTCCTGGCTCTCATGAACCAGTCAGGCCTTTTCATTCCGGCGGCGGAAGGGTCCATGCTTCCGATTTACAAGCACATGTACGCCATCATCGGCGACGAGCAGAGCATCCAGTTCAATCTCTCCACCTTCTCCAGCTACATCACCCACCTGACGGAATTCCTGGACTCTGTGGGCGAGGAAGACCTGGTGCTATTGGACGAGCTGGGCTCCGGCACCGACCCCATCGAAGGGGCGGCGCTGGCGCAGGCGGTGACGGAGTACCTGCAGATGAAGGGCACGCCGGCCATCATCACCTCCCATTTCAGCGAAATGAAAAAGCTGGCCTACGAGACAAGGGGCATCGAGAATGCGTTCGTGGAATTCGACGAAGTCACCCTGACGCCTACCTACCATTTGATTATTGGTGTCGCAGGAAATAGTAACGCCTTCAGCATTTGTAAGCGTCTCGGCATGCCGGACCTGGTGCTCCATCGCGCGTCCCAGCTAAAGGAAGGTTCGCCGCTTCATAATATGGAAGAAGTCATGGCGCGGCTGAATCAGCAGAGCCGCGAAGTGGCCCACGAAAAAGAAGCGGTGCTGGAAAATCTGAAGCAGGCCGAAGAGCTCCGAAATGATCTGAAATCGGAAATGGATGCTTTCTACAAAAAGAAGGACGCCATCCTGGAAAAGACCCGGGCCGAAGCGGAAAGCATCAAGCGGGAGCTTCGCAACCAGTCGGAATCCATTATCAAGGACCTCAAGAAAAAAGCCTCCGACCTTTCGAAGGATGAGCTGAACAATCATATTTCCAAGGTCAGAGGCGAAATCGACGATATGAAGCTCCCGGGCAAGGAAAATCGCCGCGAAAGGCTCCCGAAGGACCAGCTGAAAAAGGGCACCTATGTATACATCGATACCCTGGGAAGCGACGGCATCATCAC
>CAVKMC010000098.1:0-7227 GCA_963657285.1 Agathobacter sp. | reverse complement strand
ACCCGCACGGCGGCCTCTTCCTGTGGGTCGAACTGCCGGAAGGCATGAGCTCCCGCGACCTCTTCCCATACGCTCTGGAAAGAAAAGTCGCATACGTTCCAGGCGATGCATTCTTCCCGGCTTCCGGTAAGAAAAACTTCTTCCGCCTCAACTTCTCCTACAATGACGACGATGTCACTGTAGAAGGCGTAAAGAGACTGGCAGACGCTCTCAAAGCTTATCTGGCTGATAAGAAATAAAAAGCGCAGCGCGCAAAAAGAAACCGCTCCTCACGGGGCGGTTTTTCTTTTCCGCAACGTGACCTCCTTCCTCTGGAAGGAGGGGGACCGCGAAGCGGTGGAGGTTGGCCTTCCTTTGGAAGGGGGAGGGCCCGTAGGGCGGGGGTTGGCTTGAGTGCTTACCTGCATCGTCATAGCTAGGAGCTATGAGCTTGGAGCTTGGAGTTTTTATGGCGCCAGCAGGCATGCTGAACGTAGTACTGGGGGATGTTCCCCGGGATACAGCAGTGAATGAACGTGGAAATTTGTCAGCAAATGGTTCGCGCGTGCTCCAAGCTCCAAGCTCAAAGCTATGAGGAAGCAGGTACATGCATTTCTATTTCAAAAACTGGCGCCGCTTTATGAATTGTGCGGCGCACCTCCACTCCTCACTCCTCACTCCTCACTCCTCACTCCTAACTTTAGCGAGCGCGCGCTCCAAGCTCTGAGCTCAAAGCTATGGGAAAGCAGGTACGTGCGTCCCGACTACCGACTACCGACCACCGACCACTAACCCAATAGCCCTATTCCCTTTCCCCATCCCATCGCCTATACTATAAGGAAAGGAGGAAACCCTATGGCATTTACTTTGACCTGCCGCGTGTGCGGGCAGAAGCTCACTTTATTTGATTTGGACGTGAAGAAGAGGAAGGGCACCATCCGCTGCAATCGCTGCGGCGCGCGGATCGCCTATGACTTGGACCAGCGGAAGGTGCAGCAGTCCGGCTACTGGGCCACTGAGGAGCCGGCCTTCGATGCGCGGGCGAAGAATCGCATGATGAATCAGCTAAAGCGCGAGGAGGCGAGAAAGAGTGGCGTGGCCAGTGCGGGAGCGACTGGCGAAGCGCCGAAGGCTCCGGCTCACGACTTCGGCGAGAATCCATTCGCGGCCAAGGCAGGCTTTGCGAAATTTGATCTGAAGACAGGGGAAATCCTGGGCGAAACCGCGGCGCCTCGGGTGGATGCGCAAAGGCCGGCGTCGAAGTCCGAGACCGCTCGCGAGACCACCACCTTCAAGGTGGTAGACAAGAGTCACCAGAAGCGCAGCATCCGCGCCGTGAGAGCCGCCGTGCCCTCCATGCGCCAGGAGAAAACGCCGGAGAAAACCTTCACCGCCCCGCCAAAGGTGGTGACCCGCTCGGCGCACAGAAATACCAAGCTCGTCCGCCAAGTCCAAAAGCCAAGGACTGAGACGAAGCCGGTCAAGATTTCCAAGGTCCAGAGCTTCTGGCAGAAGGTGAAGAGTTTCTTTCATTTTGGAAATTGATTTAGTGGTCAGTGATTAGTACGTTCTTGGCTGCTTTCTCATTTATGCTGCTGACTTTATTCCGAAGGTGGTCGGTAATCGGTGGCAGGTAGTCGGTACGCATTTGACGCAAGTACATACAGCGAAACTGACTGTTATCAGAATAAAGGTATTAGCATAGATGAGATGGCAGTCAAGTGCGTACTGACTACTGACTACCGATCACCGACTACTAAATCGACTGCCGACTACTATTCACTTGAACCCTGAACCTTGAACCCTTTTTGTGCTATAATAGCATCGTGCAAAAAAATGGAGGCTATTATGTTTACTTATAAAAGAAGAGTCACATTTTACGAGACTGACGGCATGAGGGTGGTGCACCATGCGAATTACCTCAAGTATTTCGAGGAGGCGCGGGTGGAGTATCTTAGGGCCGGCGGGCTGGATTTGAATGAGCTCATGGCAGAGGGCATCGTATTTCCTATTGTGGAAGTGAGTGTGAAGTATCTGAAATCTGCTTGCTACGATGACCTGCTCCTGGTGAAGACGTATCTGCGCAAGGTGAATCGGGTGCGCTTGGACTTCGACTATGAAGTGGTGCGGGAAGCCACGGGCGAGGTCCTCACCACCGGCCACACGGTGAATACCTACACCGACATGAAGACCGGCCGCATCGCGCGGCTGCCCCAGGAGAAGATCGACTCTCTCGCCAAGCTCTCAGAAGGAGATAGAGAATAATGGATAATAGACCGATAGGCGTCATGGATTCCGGTATCGGCGGCCTCACGGTGGCCAAGGCTTTGAAAGCGGCGTACCCGCAGGAGGGCATCGTATTTCTAGGCGACACCAAGAGAAATCCCTATGGTGAACGGACGAAGGAGGAAATCATCGATTTCTCCTTCGCCATCAAGGATTTCCTTTTGCAGAAGCAGGTGAAGATGATCCTCATCGCCTGCAATACCATTTCCTTCAATGTGCCGGAGAGCTTTTTCGAAGGCGATGTGCCGGTGGTGAAGATGAGCATGGACGTGAAGGTGCCTGCTGATGCGAAGCGCTTCGCCGTCTTTGCGACGCCGGCCACCATCAAGACCCACGCCCACAAGACCTACTTTGCAGAGAAATACCCCGAACTGGACTTCGTAGAGGTGCCCTGCGACGGTCTCGCCGCTGCCATCGAGCAGGGAGTGGATGAAAAGACCATCACCGCCATCCTGGAAAAAGCAGTGAAGGACTACGGCGCAGGAAATATAGATACTGCCATCTGGTCCTGCACCCACTACCCGCTGATTGCCGATATTTTCCAGAAGGTCCTACCCGGCGTCCGCTTCCTGGACCCGGCTCTCCCCACCGTGGAGACCGGCATGGAGATCCTAAGAAAGAAAGATGCCCTCGCCGGTGAAGAGGTAGAGAAGGATTTCTATTTCACAGAAGGCCTGGAGAATTCCGCTCCATTGGTGCGGTCCATCTTTGGAGATGTGAAGGTGGAAAAGGCGGATTTTTAGTGAGGAGTTAGGAGGGAGGAGTGAGGAGTGAAGGTGCGCCGCACAATTCATAAAGCGGCGCGAGTTTTGAAAAAGAAGTGGGTTCACGCGCTGAACTTTCAAAATTGCGGCGCTTCTTAATTTGTGCGCCGCTCCACCACTCCTCACTCCTAACTTTATAATCAAAAGGCAAAAGGAGAAAAAATAATGATTCTGATCGCCAAAATACTAGCCGCCCTGGTGCTGCTGGTATGCTTAGGCTTTATCGCCTACTGGGCCATCGCTGTCATCAAAGGCGATTGTGTCCTGAAAATGTTGAAATCCAAGCGGACACCGATCCGCGTCGAGTCCATGACCATGGACTCTGTCACCCTGTCCTACACCATTCCGATCAAGAATGTAGGCAAGCAGCTGGGCACCATCATGGATGCCTTCGTCCGCACCTACCTGCCCTTCGAGCAGTATGACGAAGCCACTGTCACTGCCCACCTCACCGATTTCGATGTGCCCCGCCATGATGACTACTGGCAGGCCTTCATCCTGGAACCGGGCAAGGTGAAGAAAATGCTGATCACTCTGGAAATCAAGAGCAAGAGCGGCAGCATCCTGCGGGATCTGGAAACCTTCCCTGAAATGGGGATGGACGTGATTTACCAGGTTGTAGCTCGTAGCGACTACTACTATGCGAAGACCCGCGTGGTCATGACCAAGGAAGAGCTGCGCAATGCGATCTATGAATACAAAACGGAGGTGAGATAAATGGCAGAACTCGAACTGGTGCCGATTCCCACCCGCATCCTCACCCACCACGACAACATCGTGGACGCTATCGTAGAGTATGCCGGGGACAAGATCACTGACCACGACATTGTCTGCACGGCGGAGTCCGTGGTCGCCATTACCCAGAACCGTTACGTCCGTCCGGAAGAGCTGAACGTGTGCTGGCAGGCCCGCCTCATGAACCGCTTCGTCCCCGCTGCCGGTTCCATGGCCAGCATCTATGGCATGCAGGCGGCTATGGATGAAGAAGGGAAATGGAATATGCTTTTCTCCTTCGTCATCGGCGCGGTAGCCAAGGTCTTCGGCAAGAGCGGCGTCTTCTACGCCCGCTGCCGCCAGGCCTCCCTCATCGACGACGTCACCGGCACCATGCCGCCCTTCGATAAATGTCTCGTCTACGGCCCGGCAGATACCGATAACGTGTGCGAGAAAATCAAAAAAGCCACCGGCGCCTACGGCGCTGTCATCGCTGATGTGAATGACCTGAAGCGCTCTGCCGTCCTCGGCAAGAGCCAGGGTCTCGATCCGAAGCAGATTGCGAAAATCCTGATCGACAATCCCTTCGGCAATGACAACCAGAAGACACCGATCGTTATCATTAAAAATTTTACAGACATGATGGCGTAAGAAAAAGCACTCCGCATGGGGTGCTTTTTTCTTAGGGTAGTCGGTGGTCGGTAGTCGACTTAGTAGTCGGTGGTCGGTAGTCGGTAGTCAGTACGTGCTGGCCTTTGAGTCAGTAGTCATTTTACCGCTATAGCTGAATAGCTTCTTCGGCTTTGCTCAGGATGACGGTCAAAGGGTTTATTCAGCTATAGCGGCAGCATGCCTATTGTCTCAACCACTAAGCACGTACTGACTACCGACTACCGACTACTGACTACTAAATCGGCCACTAGCCATAAAAAGGCAGAGCGTACGATTGCCTTTCCCTCAAACCATATTGACAATCCATATTTCCATCGTATATAATTGCGACATACTTGCATATGCATTCAGCAAAAGCGCTGTCCATGAGGGCGGCGCTTTTTGCGTTGTTGGGAGACACTGAGGGAATTGGAAATCAGTATTTCCTATGAGGGAGGAACCTATCATGATGAATAAAAAATGTAAAATCGCATTGGTCGCTTTGGCTCTGGCAGCTGCTACCGTAGGCGCTTCGATCACCAGTGTGGTGGAAGCCGCAGAGAAGAAGCCGGTGATCGGCATCACCTGGAAGAGCAATACCCAGGACTACACAGCCTTCAAGAAAATCATTGAAGCTGCCGGCGGCGTGCCGGTGGAGCTGGACCAGGTGACCAGCGAAGCAATCCTCTATGACGCAGATAAAAAGATTTCTGAAGAATGTATTTATCCCTCCGGTATGCTGAAGGAAGAGTATGCGGATGCCATCAAAGCCAATCGCTTCGATGAAACGAACGTGAAGAAGGTCATGAAGGGCATCGACGGCGTCTTCTTCACCGGCGGCGAGGATGTGAGCCCGTCGCTCTTCAAGGTACCGCAGAAGGAAGAAAATATGGGCGAGGGCATCAATGCTACCCGCGATATTTCCGACTACACTCTCATGTCCTACTGCGTGAAGGAAAATATCCCGGTCTTTGCCGTTTGCCGCGGCGAGCAGGTGATGGGTATCGTTCACGGTGTCACCTTCATCCAGGACATCCCGACCTATTACCAGACCCAGGGCGTGTACTATGATGGACTGCACCGCGTGGCCGTGAACGCTTGGGGACGCGACTATGCGCGTCACAATGTAGAAATCTTCGACATCCCGTCCCATCTCCATGACATCGTAGGTGATACGAAATTGGACAATGTCTCCTCCTGGCACCACCAGGCCATCGGAAGCCTGGAAGGCACCGACCTGATCCAGACCGCGCGCACGGTGGATAAGGGCGTAGAAATCGTGGAAGGCATCGAGAACCCGACTAGAAAATTCTGCGTAGCTGTACAGTTCCATCCGGAAAACGATCTGAAGCATGTGCTGGTACAGGGCGAGGATCCGAAGAACTTCATGGATCAGGAAATTTCCATGAAATTCTTTAAGGCTTTGGTAGAAGCAGCGAAGAAATAAAATTTGAAAAGGTACGAAAAAAGCTCGCTTTCAGTAGCGAGCTTTTTTCATGCAGGAGGGGTTCAAGGTTCAAGTATTTAGGTTCAAGGGGGAGGCGCGGCGCACAAACAAAAGCGCCGCAAGTTTGAAAAGATTGATTCACATTTTCTATATTTCAAAACTCACGCCGCTATATGAATTGATGCGGCGTACCTTCCCTTGAACCTAAATACTTGAACCTTGAACCTTTTACCTATAATCAGCGTTTTCCCTAGAGACTATGTCAGTACCCTTTTGTTTTGTCCACTTCATTCATCAGCTTTTCATCTTTTGTGAAGGCGATGAAATTGGTTTCCAGAAGACGGGTGAGCTTGTCCCAGAAGTCGGGGATCATGGAGGCGATGTGAGGGGTCATGACCACATTGTCCATGTCCCAGAAGGGATGGTCCGCGGGGAGGGGCTCTTTGCTGAAGACGTCCATGCAGGCGCCGGCGATTTCCTGATTTCTAAGGGCGGCGATGAGGGCGTCTTCGTCGACCACGGAAGCCCGGGCGATGTTGATGAAGAGAGCCGATTTCTTCATGGCCGTAAATTCTTTTTCGCCGAAGAATTTTTCCGTGTCCGGCGTGGAGGGCAGGGCGGCGATGACGATGTCCGCCTTCGGGAGGAGCTCGGGGAGCTCTTCCTCTAAGTACACATGGTCGGCGAAGAGCTCTTCTGTGAGATGCTTCTTCACGGCGAGAATGTGGGTCTCGAAAACCTTGGCTCTTTGGGCGATGGCGCGGCCGATGCTGCCAAAGCCGACGATGAGGATGGTCTTGCCGAAGAGAGACTGGCTATGAGGGCGGATCCATTCGTGAGCCTTCTGGTGGCGTACGGCATCGGGGATGCGGCGGTACCAGGAGAGGAGCATGGCCAATGTGTGCTCGGAAACCGCGCGGTCATGGACGCCGTGGGAGTTGGTGAGGTGGATGGGGCGGGCAAGCATGGAGGGCGTCAGGAGCCGCTCCACGCCATCGGAGAGGGAGTGCACCCAGCGGATCTGCGGCCCGGCTTGAAGGATGGGCTCGGCGTCCTGGAAGCCCCACATGGCTACGGCGTCGGCGTCGGCGAGATGGGGAATGGCCTCCTTCGGCGATTTGTAGGACTCCACAACGGCGCCCGGCACCGCAGTGCGAAGGGCGTTTACTTTTTCTTCAGAGAGTTTGTTGATGATGACAAGCTTCATGGCGTTTCTCCTTTCGAAATGGGAATGGTTGGTTTTATTATAGCACGGCTTTTAGTAATTAGTGATCAGTGATTAGTAATCAGGGCGCGTTGGGCGTTGGAGGCAAGCAAGTACTGATCGCTGATCACTAAATCGAGAGCGGTATAAATGCGAACTTGTCACAAACGGAAAGCAAGTAC
>CAVKMC010000097.1:0-7268 GCA_963657285.1 Agathobacter sp. | reverse complement strand
ATTTGGTATTATATACAAGTCACATGGATGCAGCGCATCGCAGTAGGGGCATAGCGCAATTGATAGAGCAACGGTCTCCAAAACCGTAGGTTGGGGGTTTGAGTCCCTCTGCCCCTGCCATATGGCCCAATAGCTCAGCTGGATAGAGCACTTGACTACGAATCAAGGTGTCGGGAGTTCGAATCTCTCTTGGGTCACCAAAGGAAAAGCACGATAACGAGGTTATCGTGCTTTTTTCGTGCGCTTCCTTAGGGAATAAAAAGTCACAAGCGCTGTTCACAAGGTTATGAACAATTTGTGAAAACTATGTGAACAGCTGTGAAAAGCGAGGGGGATTCATTGAATAAAATTTCTGCTGCATTCGACGGCGTCTGGTGAATAACCCTGTGATTTTATGTGAAGAAGTTATACACAATTAAGTGGGATTATTTAGTAATCAGTGATTAGTGATCAGTGATTAGGGCGCGTTTAGCTTTCGAGTAGGTTTATCATTTACATCGCTATTGCCGGATGAATCCTTCTGCAATAGCGGTATGAAAACAAAACTGACTTGGAAGCAAAATGCGCTCTGACTACTGATCACTGATCACTAATTACTAAATCGATACCGTCAAAGGGCTAACCCAGCCCCACATCCAGGGCCATCATGACCATGAATCCGATGGAAAAGGAGATGACGCCGATGTCTGAGTGTTCTCCGGCGGACATTTCGGGGATTAGCTCCTCCACCACCACGTACATCATGGCGCCGGCGGCGAAGGAGAGGAGGTAGGGCATGAGCGGGACGACAAGAGCGGTGGCGGCGATGGTTAGCGCGGCGCCGATGGGCTCCACGATCCCCGAGAGCACGCCGCCTAAGAAGGATTTCATATTTCCAAGGCCCGCTGACTTTAAGGGCATGGAAATAATGGCGCCCTCCGGGAAATTTTGGATCGCGATGCCAAGCGAGAGCGCCATGGCCGAGGCGGCGGTGATGCCTGCGTGGTCGCCCAGGTATCCGGCGTACACCACGCCCACAGCCATGCCTTCAGGAATGTTGTGGAGCGTCACGGCGAGGACCAGCATGGTGGTGCGGGCCAGATGACTCCTAGGCCCCTCGGCCTTCTCCGCGTTCATGTGCAGATGCGGGATTACGTGGTCAAGCAGCAAGAGAAAGGCCGTGCCGATACCAAAGCCGATGACCGATGGAAGAAAGGCGAGCCGCCCCAAGGGCGCCGACTCCTCGAGGGCGGGGATCAAAAGGCTCCAGATGGACGCCGCCACCATGACGCCGGACGCAAATCCCGTGAGCCCTCGCTCTACGGTGCGGTTCATCTTGCCGCGAAGAAAAAAGACGCAGCCCGCCCCCAAGGACGTGCCGAGGAAGGGAATGAAAAGTCCCCAAAAGGTTTCTGTCATAGGACCCCCTATTTTGAAAATCATTTTCAAAATAGTTATAGACTATGGGAGGTGAGTTGTCAATGAGGAGGTTTAGTAATCAGTAATTAGTGATCAGTGATCAGTACGCCATTTTCGCTGCTTTACGCTATCGGCTTTGTCGTTAATGGCGCCATATGGGAAGGTAGCTAAACGCGTACTGATTACTGATCATTGACTACTAATTACTTATGAGCAATAACCGAAAAAGGAAAAAGTGACGCCAGCAGTCAAACACGTACTGACTACTGACTACTGATCACTGATCACTGATCACTAAACCTCCATCGTCAAACAGAAAAAATAAAAAAAGTACTTGCAAAATGAAACCATCGGTTTTATAATTCAATCATCAAATTCATATTGGTGGATGAAACATGTGGGAGAAAGCCTTATGGCTTACCGAAGGAGTAACACTCTCAGGTATCTCTTAGGAGATAGGTACCGTATGCGGACACACTCTGGAGAGTCTCTTTAAAGAGCGCCGAAGGTGTAAGGATTTCCTATCCCAATCTCTCAGGCAAAAGGACAGAGCAAAACGTCACATCTCTTTGTGATGGTTAAGGTAGACAATGCCGGCTTCCAGAGTTATTTTTACTTGGAATGCCGGCTTTTTATTTATCTTATTTCCTGGAGGGAGACGTTAAAAAATGGATTTGAATCTTGATTTGTTGAATGCGATTGATAGCTTCGTGTGGGGACCGCCACTTCTGGTACTTCTGGTGGGTACCGGCATTCTCCTCACCTTGCGTCTGAAGCTCTTGCAGGTGACCCGGCTTCCCAAAGCGCTGGGGCTCATCTTCAAAGCACAGAACAAGGGAAGCGGTGATATCGATTCCTTCAAGGCTCTTTGTACAGCCCTGTCGGCCACGGTCGGCACGGGTAATATCGTAGGCGTCGCTACAGCAGTCGCTGCCGGCGGCCCGGGGGCGATTTTCTGGATGTGGATGGCTGCCTTCTTCGGCATGGCCACGAAATATGCAGAAGGGCTCCTGGCGGTGAAATACCGCGAAGTGGACTCCAAAGGCGAGATCGCCGGCGGTCCTATGTTCTACATCAAAAACGGTATGGGCCCGAAGTACAAATGGCTTGGCACACTCTTCGCTGTATTCGGCGTATTGGTGGCCTACTTTGGTATCGGTACCTTCGCGCAGGTGAATTCCATCATCGACATCACACAGATGACCATCGGCCTCGATCCCATGTGGACCTGCCTCATCCTCACCGTCTTGGTAGCTGCGATCACCCTGGGTGGTCTGCAGTCCATCGCCTCCGCGGCTTCGAAAATCGTCCCCGCTATGGCAGTGATCTATTTCATTTCAACAATCGGAGTCCTTATTTATTTCGCTGACAAAGTTCCCGCCGCTATCCAGACCATCGTCTATAGCGCATTCTCCGGCAGTGCAGCCGCCGGCGGCTTCCTTGGCGCCACCGTCATGATGGCCATGAGAAGTGGTATCGCCAGAGGCGTATTCTCCAATGAATCCGGCTTGGGCTCGGCTCCTATCGTAGCCGCTGCAGCCAAGACGAAATGGCCGGCAGAGCAGGGACTGATTTCTATGACCGGTACCTTCATCGATACCATCATCATCTGCACACTGACCGGTCTTTCCATCGTCGTTTCCGGCGAATGGATGAATGGCCTCAATGGCGCAGCTTTGACAAACGCGGCTTTCAAAGACGCATTCCCCGCATTCGGCGGCTACATGCTGATGGTGGGACTCATCCTCTTCGCCTTCACCACCATTCTTGGTTGGAACTACTACGGCGAACGCTGCATGATTTACCTCTGCGGCACCAAGGGGATCCTTCCCTATCGCGTCATCTTCATCGCATTGGTCGCAAGCGGTGCATTCCTGAAACTCGAAGCCATCTGGGTATTGGCGGACATCGTCAATGGCCTCATGGCTATACCGAACCTGATTGCCCTTCTGGCCCTCTCCGGCGTGGTCGTGAGAGAGACAGCCAAATACTTCGATCACCTCAAAACCGGTAAGGATTACGAGGAGTACGAAGACCTGGATCCCAGCAAGGAAGCAAAGCCCGAAGCTTGAAAAAGTATGGAGGGCTAGCAGTCGGGCATATGATATAGCATATTATTTCCACCCTGAAGGTTTTCCCATTTTCCTTCCCGGCGGCGTAATATGACACCCCATCCGGCAAAGGGCACTCCTGCAGATAAGCCCTCCTAAACTAATCCGCAGGAGACTGCCGGGCGGCGGAGGAGATTCCCAGAAAGTCTCCCCCGCCGCGGAGGCCCTACCTTTTTAAAAATGGAAATCTATATTGTTTGAGCAAGGAAGCCCGAAGGTGATAACCTCGGGCTTTTATGATTTGAGTTATTCAGCACTAGAGCTATTAGTTAGGAGTTAGGAGTGAGGAGTGAAGGTGCGGCGCACAAATTAAGAAGCGCCGCAAGTTTGAAAAGTCAGCGCGTTTGAGTGCTCCCTCATAGCTAGGAGCTTTGAGCTAGGAGCTTGGAGCTCTGCTGGAGTCACTTGTCATTTGACTGCGCTAGGAGAAAGCGAGCGAAGTACTCTTGCCACTACTGTGTGGCATGTCTACTGACGCTAGCCGAGCTCCAAGCTCCTAGCTCCAGGCTCAAAGCTATGACGAAGCAGGTAGAAGCGCCCCGACTACCGACCACCGACTACCGACTACAAAACCGATAGCGCAAACCCCACCCCCATCGTATATCCCAGGCCCATGGACCTTGGCATATATGCCGCGATGCCCGGCAGATCTCTTAGTAGAGGGAATTCAGAAGCTTTTATCTCGAAAAAGATCAGAAGAGCACAAATTTCATAGTGACGTGGATGAAATACACGGAAAAAGGCGACCCCGGGCGGCGATTCGTAAGGATCAGGGCCCGAAAGGAAAGTGGATCTAGACAGTAAGCATTTTACCGATTGCGTCAAAATGCTGAAAAGGTTCGAGGTTCAAGGTTCCAGGTTCAAGCTGTGGCGCGGCGCACAAATTAAAAAGCGCCGCAAGCTTTGAAACAATTACTCCCTATTTCTCAAAGGTAAGCGAGAAGTATGGCGGGCTTGAACCCTGAACCTTGAACCTTGAACCCGACACTTATCAAAAGCATGTCAGCTGTCACTGAAATATTTCAGGAAGTTCTATTTCCCAGCCTGCCGAAGGAGTAACACTATCAGGCGTTCCGTTGAACACGAAACCGTGTATGGACACATCTCTGGAGAGTCTCGCCAAGAGCGAGCGCCGAAGGGGCAAAAGACTTCACCCGTAGAAGTCTCGATCTCTCAGGCTTGGGAAGCGCTGATTCAATCAAAGAATCTGAAATCATAAGAATTTTTATCCAAAACTGCGTCAAGAAAATCCTTAAATAGTTCACTATTCGCGGATTTCCTTTCCTTGTTTTGAATAAAAATTCAAGAATGATTTCAGATAATGATTGAATCAGTGCTTCCCTGAGGACAGGGCCGGCAATGGGGCAATACCCCGATGCAAAGAAGCATTTCATATTTTATATTTCTACTATCCGCCGGCCCGGCCGAAAAAACCTGGGCTCGGCGGAATTTTTTTATCAAGTGTACGGGAATAACAAGGGGGATATTATTATGGATATGGCTGCACTGAATGAGCTGGTCAATGACATTGACAGCTTCGTGTGGGGGCCGGTGATGCTGACCCTTCTGGTAGGTACCGGCGTGTACCTCACCTGCTTACTGAAATTTAGAACCTGGCGCAATCTGCCTTATGCGGTCGGCAGTGTGCTTTCCAAAGAAGCCCGCACCAAAAAGCGCGGCACCGGCGACGTTTCGCCATTCTCCGCACTGATGACAGCCTTGGCTGCTACCATCGGCACCGGCAACATCGTAGGCGTTGCCACCGCTATGTTTGCCGGCGGCCCGGGCGCCCTGGTATGGATGTGGATTTCCGCATGCTTCGGCCTCACCTCCAAATTCGCTGAATGTATGCTGGCTATTAAATACCGCGAAGTGAACGCGAAGGGCGAAATGAAAGGCGGCCCGATGTTCACCATGAGAAATGGCTTCAAGAACAAACAGCTCGGCGTGGTCATGGGCTTCCTCTTCGCCTTCTTCGCCGTCGTTGCTTCCTTCGGCATCGGCAACATGACCCAGGCGAACTCCATCGTCAGCGCTGTGCACACCTCCTTCGGCGTGTCTCCTGAAGTCTGCGGCGTGATTCTCACCGTCCTCTCTCTCATCATCATTGTCGGCGGTATCAAAACGATTTCCAAAGTTTCTTCCGTAGTCGTTCCGGTCATGGCTGCCTTCTATGTCATCGCCGGTCTCCTCTGCATCATCATCAATATTCAAAACGTTCCTCACGGCCTCTACCTCATCTTCATGATGGCCTTTGATCCGCAGGCTGTAGGCGGCGGCGTCTTGGGCGGCATCACTGCTTCCGTCATGAATGCCATCCGCTTCGGCGTAGCCCGCGGCTGCTTCTCCAACGAAGCCGGCATGGGCTCCGCAGCTATCACAGCCGCTGCAGCTACCACTGACGACCCGGTTCGCCAGGGCTACATCAATATGACCGGTACCTTCTGGGATACCATCGTCGTCTGCTCCATCACCGGTATCACCATCGCCGCTTCCGGCGTCCTTGGCACCAATGGCCCTGACGGCGCACCGCTCAAAGGCGTAGACCTCACCATGGCAGCCTTCTCCACCAACATCGGTGTCATCGGCTCCTACATCGTAGCTATCGGCATCATCCTCTTCGCCTTCTCCACCATCCTCGGCTGGGAATACCACGGCGAAAAAGCTTGGGAATACCTCTTCGGCACTCACAAGTACAATATGATCTACCGCGTAGTCTTCTCTCTCGTCGTTTACGTAGGCGCTACCCAGACCCTCGATCTGGTGTGGAACCTCTCCGATATCGCCAACGCTCTCATGGCTATTCCAAACCTGATCTCCCTCCTCATCCTCTCGCCTGTTATTAAGGAAGAGGTAGAACGCTTCCAGATCGTTCTCGAAAAGGAAAGAGCAGAAAAGAAAGCCGCTATTGAAAGCGGAGAGCATGCGAAGGTTTGAAATCTGGTAATCGGTAGCTGGTAGTCGGTAGTCGGTTTGCGTTTACCTGCGCTCTCATAGCTAGGAGCCTGGAGCTAGGAGCTTGGAGCTCTGATAGAGTCACTTGTCATTTAATTGCGCTAGGAGAAGCGAGCGAAGTACTCTTGCCGCTGCTTACTGATACTAGCCGAGCTCCAAGCTCCAAGCTGATTAGCTATGGCGAAGCAGGTAGGTGCGCCCCGACTACCGACCACCGACTACCGACCACGAAACATCGAGCGGTTTCACCGCTGACATCCATCGTTGTCCCCCCTCACTTCATCAGAAGTGGGACATATCCCCCATCCTGTTCCTCTGAATTCCAACAGGATGGGGGATTTTTTATTGCTTGAAGGTAGTCGGTAATCGGTGGTCGGTAGTCGGTTCGCGTTTGACTGCTTCGTCATAGCTAGGAGCTTTGAGCTAGGAGCTCGGCTCGAGTCAGCATGCATGCTTGGCGTTGGAGTCAGAGGGCGGGCGCATTTGTCGATAGCGTTATCGTCTCGCGGGGAGAGCTTACAAGCTCCAAGCTCTAAGCTCAAAGCTATGAGGAAGCAGCTGTGTGCGCCCCGACTACCGACCACCGACTACCGACTACAAAACTAATAGCCGTATTAACTTCCCCACTCCACCTATGCTACAATACAAGGAGAAAGCCAGTGAAAGAAGGCGTGACATGCTCCGCGAATTTACCGCTGAGCATGCCTACTGACGCCAAAGAAGCTCCAAGCTCCAGGCTCCAAGCTCAAAGCTATGACGAAGCAGCCATCACCCGCCCTTCGGGCACCCTCTTCAGAGAAGAGG
>CAVKMC010000096.1:0-7289 GCA_963657285.1 Agathobacter sp. | reverse complement strand
GTGCTGATTATGCGCCTACGGCGCATTTCTATCCGGCGCTATCGCGCGACCCTTCTCCAAGGGTCTACTCTCTCAAGACTAGAGTAACAAATCGCTGCTAAACCTCAGCATAAACAGCTTAACTTAATAGCATTACTTCTCTAGGGGGGGGCTACTTTCTTAGGGCCATAGTAATAAATCGATACCAAACCTCAGCATATTTTGCACAAAAAAACGGAGCTTAAAGGCTCCGTTTTTTACGTAATGAACAGGCGGGGAAAGCGTCCTTGGAGAAGCTGGGAAAGCAATCAAATGCGTCCCGACTACCGACCACCGACCACCGACTACTAATCACTAATCACTGATCACTGACTACTAAAGCGAGAAAGTTTTTTTACCGCTCCTCATGCCTCATTCCACAGCAGCAGATCCACCAGCATGACGCCGGTGAAGCAGAAGGGGGCCACGCTGTCGTTGTGCAGCACCTGCAGGAACGAGAATAGGCTGAAGAAAAGAATCCCATAGAGACAAAGGAGCCCGGCGAAGGGGAATTTCTTCTTTCCATAAGAAAGGAGAGCGCCGATGACGAGGAAGGCGCCGCAAAGGTAAGGATAGTTGGCGATCAGAAATTCTTGCATGGGAGACTCCGGGGGGGAATTTGTGGGGATTTGGTAGTCGGTGATCGGTAGTCGGTAGTCGGGGCGCGCGAACCTGCTCTCCCACTATGGGCAAAAGGGGCGTTTAACGGTTATACGGTAAACGAATCACGGTAGTGTGGAAGCAAGTACGCGAATCCCTACCACCGACTACTAAAAAATAACGTTCATTTTGTTTTCTCCAAGTATACAACAATAAAACAATTTGTTCAACTTCTAAAGCCTTTCTTCTTTGATTTCTTGTAATTTTAAATTCTTTGCTTTTTTCCATATGGTATACTGTAAAAGATACAGAGTGGGGTCTGGCGGTCATCTTTTTCAGGGAAGAAGGCAAAGCTGAGAAAGCAGCTACTTGAGTCCCGATCACTGACTACCGACCACCGACTACTAAAACCACTACTGTTATTTTGCTATTTGAGGTGAATGAAATGGGATACAAACAAACCTACGAATCCTGGCTCTCCTGGGCCGATGAAGATACGAAGAAAGAACTCTTTGCTTTGACTGACGAGAAAGACATCGAAGATCGCTTCTATCAAGATTTGGAATTTGGCACCGCCGGGCTGCGAGGCATCATGGGAGCGGGGACGAATCGGATGAACCGCTACACCGTGGCGAAAGCGACGGCGGGGCTCTCCGCTTACTTGAAGGCCACCTATCCGAAGGACCTCGCCAAAGGCGTGGTGATTGCTTATGACTCTCGCCTTCACTCTGCTGATTTCGCGAAGGAGACCGCCGACGTCTTGACGGCCGCCGGCATCCCGGTGCGTCTTTTCAAAGAACTGGAGCCCATCCCGGTACTGTCCTTTGCTGTGAAGCATTTCGGCGCCATCGCCGGCGTGGTGATCACCGCGAGCCACAATCCGTCGGAGTACAATGGTTATAAGGTTTACGGGCCAAATGGCGGGCAGCTGGTGCCGCGGGACGCCGACGTGCTCACGTCCTACGTGGAAGCGGTGACGGACCTCTCCGCCATCGACGACAAAGGAAATGAAAATCTCCTCACCTGGTTGGACCAGGACCTGGTGGATTTATTTATTGACACTATATATAGAGAGTCTTATTTCAAAGGAAATCCGCCGCCTCTCTCCATTGTTTACACGCCCATCCACGGCAGCGGCGCGGTGCCGGTGCAGAAGGCCCTCGCAAAGGCGGGCTTCACGGACGTCCATGTGGTGAAGGCGCAGGAGCAGCCGGATGGCCATTTCCCCACGGTGTCGGCGCCAAATCCGGAAAATGAAGACGCCCTCTCCCTTGGGATTTCCCTCGCCAAGGAAGTGGGAGCGGATCTGGTCATCGGCACGGACCCGGACAGCGATCGCGTGGGCTGTGCCGTGAGAAAAGGGGAGGGCTTCACGCTGATTTCAGGAAATCAGATGGGCGCGCTCTTCACCTATTTCCTCTGCCTCACCAGAAAGGACAGCCTCACGCCGGCGTCCACCATGGTGAAGACCGTAGTCACCGGGGAGCTGGGGGCTGAAATCGGGCGCAGCTTCTCCCTCCAGGTGGTGGAAACCCTGACGGGCTTCAAGTACATCGGCGAAAAGATTTCCGACTGGGAAAATGACCCCACCCACGATTTCCTTCTGGGCTACGAAGAGAGCTACGGCTACCTCACCGGCACCCATGCACAGGACAAGGACGCGGTGGTCTCTGCTATGGTGATCGCCGAAATGGCGGCCTATTTCAAGAAAGAGGGCAAGACCCTCTCGGACGTGCTGGTGGATCTTTATGAAACCTACGGCTTTTACTACGACAAGACCACGTCCTACACCCTGAAGGGTATGGAGGGCCTCGCGAAAATCCGCGGCATCATGGAAAAGCTTCGTGAAATAGATGCGCGGGAAATCATCTCCGATATTTCGGATGTCACCGACTTTGCGGAAGGCGTTGGGGATCTGCCGAAGGAAAATGTACTGAAATACGCCCTGAAGGAAGGCGGCTGGATGGCCGTCCGCCCCTCCGGCACTGAGCCGAAAATCAAAATCTACTACTCCCTCAAAGGAAATACGGAAGAGCAAGCGATGGAAAAATTCGCAGACTATAAAGAGAAGTGGGAGAGGGCGTTGGGATTGTAAAAAGGAAAAGCAGCACTCGCAGCAGCGGGAGCTGCTTTTTTGCGCAAGGAATCGTGAATACCTGCGACCTCATAGCTAGGAGCTTGGAGCCTGGAGCTAGGAGCTCTTTTGGCGTCAGTAGGCATGCTATACGGTAGAGATATAGCGCTCCGGTGTGTTCGTGTGTCGTTTCATGCATCTACCGCCAAGCATGTCTACTGACTCCCATAGAGCTCCAAGCTCCTAGCTCCAGGCTCCTAGCTATGGGGGGTGCAGGTAAGCACGCCTTGCCCCTTATCCCTTGCGCGAAGCGACAACTTCCATTTGACGGCACCTAGGCCAAAGCATATAATAAAAAGAACTGTTATTTAGCACAAATAGCGAAAAATCGTTACTTTATGGAAGGTGAACTGTATGCGAGAAAAATATGTTCCTCAGCAGATTGAAAAGAAATGGCAGAAAATCTGGGAGGATTCCAAAGCATTTGAAACCCATTCGGATCCGAATAAGAAGAAATACTATGTACTGGAAATGTTCCCGTACCCGTCGGGCAATCTCCACATGGGCCATGTAAGAAACTACTCCATCGGCGACGTGGTGGCTCGTTTCAAAGCCATGCAGGGCTTCAACGTGATCCATCCCATGGGCTTCGACGCTTTTGGTATGCCTGCAGAAAATGCGGCTATTAAGCATGGCATCCCGCCGGCAAAATGGACCTACTCCAATATCGACAACATGACTCGCCAGCAGAAGGAACTGGGCCTGTCCTATGATTGGGACAGAAAAGTCCTCACCTGCCGCGAAGACTACTACAAGCAGACCCAGAAGCTCTTCGAGCTCTTCTATGAAAGAGGCCTGGCTTACAAGAAAGAAGCCAAGGTGAACTGGTGCGAAAGCTGCCACACCGTACTGGCCAATGAACAGGTCGAAGAAGGCCGCTGCTGGCGCTGCAAGAACGACGTAGTGAAGAAGGACCTCTCCCAGTGGTTCCTGAAAATCACCGACTACGCTGATCGCCTCCTGGCAGACCTGGACCACATGCCCGGCTGGCCGGAACGCGTGAAGACCATGCAGAGAAACTGGATCGGCCGCTCCACCGGCACCCAGTTCTCCTTCAAAGTAGAAGGCATGGACGACCAGATCCCGGTTTACACCACCCGTGTCGACACCGTCTACGGCGTCACCTACATGGTGCTGGCTCCGGAGCATCCGCTGGTTTCCAAGCTCATCGAAGGAAATCCGGAAAAAGCGAAGCTGGAAGAATTCATCGAAAAGATGAGAAATGAAAACGACATCGTCCGCACCGCTGAAGACGCTCCGAAGCTGGGCATGTTCACTGGCAGCTACGCCATCCATCCATTGACCGGCGAACGCGTGCCGATCTGGATTGCAAACTATGTCCTCTACGAATACGGCACCGGTGCTGTCATGGCCGTACCGACCCACGACCAGCGCGACTGGGATTTCGCAAAGAAATACAGCCTCCCCATGAAAGTGGTGGTACAGAACAAAGCAGGAAATCTGAAACTCGAAGATATGGAAGGCGCTTACGATGCAGACGGCATCCTCGTGAACTCCGGCGAATTCGACGGCCTGAAATCCGCAGAAGCCCGCGAAGCCATCACCCACAAATTTGAGGAAATGGGCATCGGCCAGGGCAAAGTCAATTACCGCCTCCGCGACTGGCTGATTTCCCGTCAGCGCTACTGGGGCTGCCCGATCCCGATCATCCACTGCCCGCACTGCGGCAATGTGCTGGTACCGGAAGAAGACCTCCCTGTGAAGCTGCCGGAAGACGTGAACTTCGTAGCCGGCGCTACCTCCCCGCTGGAAACCAGCGAAGCCTTCCTCCACTGCAAGTGCCCGAAGTGCGGCGCCGACGCTACCCGCGAGACCGATACCATGGATACCTTCATCGACTCCTCCTGGTACTACCTGCGCTACACCGATCCGCACAATGACGCGGAACCATTTGCCAAAGATAAAGTCAACTACTGGGCACCGGTGGATCAGTACATCGGCGGCATCGAGCACGCCATCCTCCACCTGCTCTACTCCCGTTTCTTCATGAAGGTCCTCCAGGATGCCGGCATGGTCGACTATCCGGAACCATTCACCAACCTGCTCTGCCAGGGCATGGTGCTGAAAGACGGCGGCAAGATGAGTAAGTCTGTAGGCAATGTCGTTTCCCCGGAAGAAATCGTAGGGAAATACGGCGCCGACACCGCTCGCCTCTTCATCCTCTTCGCCGCACCGCCGGAAAAAGACCTGGAATGGTCCGACCAGGGCGTCGAAGGCTCCTACCGCTTCCTGAAGCGCGTGTGGACCATCGTGGACACCTACCAGGATTTCAAGAAGGAAACCAAAGGCAGCCTCTCCTCTGACGAACAGGCTCTCCGCAGAAAGCTCCACCAGACCATCAAGAAAGTCACCGAAGATCTGGACGGGAAATTTGCATTCAATACCGCCATCTCCGCCGTCATGGAACTGGTGAACGACATGTACCGCTTCGCTGACGCTCATGAAGCCATCGAAGAAAGCCTCGCGAAGGAACTGGGAAGAAACCTTCTCATCCTCCTGGCGCCATTCGTACCGCACATGACCGAAGAGCTATGGCAGGGCATGGGCGAGAAGGAGGAAAGCGTCCACCTCGCTCCCTGGCCGTCCTACGACGAAGCCGCTCTCGTAGTGGACGAAGTCGAAATGGCCGTACAGGTCAATGGCAAGGTCCGCGCTACCATCTCCGTCCCCGTCGCTATGGACAAAGATGAAATCGCCGAAAAAGCGAAGGCTCTCTCGGAAGTGGCGAAATTCACCGAAGGCAAGACCATCGTGAAAGTCATCGTCGTACCGAAGAGAATCGTAAATATCGTAGTAAAATAAGCACTAAAAAAAGAGCTGTGAGACTTTGAGTCTCGCAGCTCTTTTTTAGTGGTAGTCAGTGGTCGATAGTCGGGGCGCGTTTAACTGCTTCGTCATAGCTAGGAGCCTGGAGCTAGGAGCTTGGAGCTTCGTTAGCGCTCAGTTAGCATACTGGGCGGCAGTGTCTAGAGAAACACGCGTTTACCTATTTGCCCAAGACTTCACCGCTAAACATGCTTACTTGACTCTAGTCAGGCTCCAAGCTCCAAGCTCCAGGCTCCTAGCTATGACGAGACAGGTACACGGATAGCTCAAGTCTCAACCGCCGAGCATGCCTACTGGACTCTAGCCGGGCTCCAAGCTCCCAGCTCAAAGCTCCAAGCTATAGCGAAGCAGGTACGCGCGATCCCTGTTTCGAGCACGGAAAAAAGACCTTGGACTTTGACTGCACGTAAGCGGGGCTCGGAATCGGTGCCGGTGTTGTCATGTGTACCGAAGTACGGGCATCCTGGGCTATCGTCGGAACTCGGCGAATCAGAGGGTCAGGGAATCGAAAGGTCTATTTCCTTAGGGTATTGCTTTGGTATTTCATTTTTGTGCTATCACAGGACTCGGGAAATAGCACTCAATTCCTTCGTCCTGCCCGATGAGCTTCAGGGCCTCGCAAGATCTTCCATCCTGATGAGTCAGGGGTCCGTCTTGATTCATTACGCGTTTAGATATCTCTGAATCGGATCCTCGCCCCGAGATGGGTGCACACACGGTGCTCTGAATTTCATGACTATATTATACAGCAAAGCTTGTGAAAAAGTAAAGGGGAAAATAAAAAGTTCACATGGCATTTCTGTCATGTGAACTTTGTGCAGTGTGGATAGACCCGAGGAAATGAGATTGAGACACTATATGCTGGCAATTAGGGATAAGGGATAGGGGATAAGGGATAAGGCGCATTTCCCTGCATCGTCATAGCTTGGAGCTTTGAGCTAGGAGCTGGGAGCTCCGCTGGAGTCACTTGCTATTTAACTACGTTGCTGGAAAACGAGCATGCGCCATGTCCCTTGCGCATACTGCTATTCATGCCTACTGACGCCAAAAGAGCTCCAAGCTCCAAGCTCCTGGCTCCTAGCTATGACGAAGCAGGTAAAAGGGTCTGACTACCGACCACCGACTACCAGCTACCGACTACCGATTACAAATCCGTTATTTCCCATACGCCAGTTCATAGAGCTTTTCCATGGCCTCCGGTGTGCGTACTCCTGGGTTCATGAGGAAGAGGGTGGGGTCGAGGAAGATGACGCGATCGTTTTTCACGGCGGTGAGGTGGGCCCAGGCTGGATTGTCTCTCATGGCTGAGTCCAGCTTCTTATTGATTTCCTCCTGCTTGCCCATGGTGACGATGAAAATGGTATCGGGGTCATCGGCAGAGAGCTGCTCCAAAGAGTAGGGGACGGTCTTGCTGTCGAGCTTCAGATCCTTATGGGCGGTGATGACATTATTCATGTGCAGCATGTCAGCCATGGAGGCGCAGATGGATTTCGGTGTCTCGGCGGTGACGTCTTTGCCGGTAGCGCGGAGGATGGCGATTTTCGCCGGCGTTTTTTCGGCGGCCGCTTTGTCCTCGACAGCTTTCACACCGTCTTCATAGGTTTTAATGACCTTCTCAGCTTGGTCCTTCTTGCCATAGAGATCGCCTAAGAAGCGCAGCAGCGGGACGGTGTCATTGATGCCGTCGTAC
>CAVKMC010000095.1:0-7289 GCA_963657285.1 Agathobacter sp. | reverse complement strand
CCCTGGATGGCGTTGGCACTGCCATCCTTATTGTACTTGCCGATACGGGGTCCAAGGATCCAAGCGCCTACCAATGCGCAGACGCCGCCGACCATGTGCACACAGGTGGAGCCGGCGAAATCATGGAATCCCATTTCTGCCAGCCATCCACCGCCCCAAATCCAATGGCCGGAAATCGGATAGATCAGAAGGGAAATGGCTACGGAGTAAACGCAGTACGCAGAGAACTTCGTGCGTTCAGCCATGGCACCGGAAACGATGGTGGCAGAGGTCGCACAGAAGACTGTCTGGAAGAACAGATATACCAGCGGCGGATAGCCTGCATCGCCGGTGTCGTAATTCATGACGAAAAGGTCCGGGGTCCCGATGATGCCGCCGATGTCTTCGCCAAACATGAGGCCGAAGCCCAGGAACCAGAACACAATCGTGCCCAGAGAAAAGTCCATGAAATTCTTCATGACGATGTTGCCCGCATTCTTCGCACGGGTGAGCCCGGTCTCGACCATTGCAAAGCCCGGCTGCATAAAGAATACCAGGATAGCCCCCAAGAGGACCCAGGTGGTATCTACGGCAGAATACTTATCTGCCTCCTCGGCCGCCATGGATAATGACGGACTTGCCAGCGCCGCCATCAATAGCGGCCAGGAAAACTTCAGCTTTTTCATTACACCAGATCCCTTCTTAGGAAATACGGCGATGGGAGCAGAAAAAACGCTATTGCTTTAGTAATTAGTAATTAGCGATTAGTACTTAGTAATTGGTACGTATTTTCCGCTACAGTCAAGCGCGGCCTGATCCCGAATTACTAAGTACTAACTACTAAGTACTAACTACTAAACCTCCACCGTTCCTTTCTCCCCACTACATAGACAAAGCCCGGGCGATTGCCCGGGCCTCTTTGTCCAAAAGAAAAAGTCCGACCCCAATGAGTCGGACCACTTTGTCCATCTATGCAGTTGCCATTCATTCTGAATATATGTATAGGATACCGCGGCAGGTCTTATCCGTCAAGGGGAATTTTCGAGAAATTGAGATAAATGTGGCATGAGAGGATGAGGAAATGAGATAGCAGGAATAGTAGTCAGTGGTCAGTGATCAGTACGCATTTGGCTGCTCGGTCAAATATGCCGCCCCCCTCTTCTCTGAAAAAAGGTGGCATGCACCGGTTCGCTTTTGTCAAGTGCGTACTAATTACTGATCACTGACCACTGATTACTAACAAACAAAAACTCCCCACCACAAAGGTGAGGAGCTTTATTTCACAAATTAGAATGCCGGTACCAGGCCGTCGCTGAAGTTGTCGTTGATGTATTTCTTCACGTCTTCGCTCTGGAAAATTTTTACAAATTTCTGGTAGGTCGGGTTGTCCTTGTCCTGCTCTCTAGCTGCGATGATGTTCACGTATGGGGAGGTGTTGTCTTCGGTAGCCAGAGCGGTCTTCGGATCCAGGTTGGCAGACTTCGCATAGCCGGCATTGATGACGGAGATTTCTACATCATCCAGGGAGCGCGGGAGCTGCGGCGCTTCGAGCTCGATGATTTCCAGCTTCTTCGGATTTTCTACAATGTCGCCAACCACTGCCTTGGTGGGATCGGTGCCTTCCTTCAGCTTCAGGAGGCCCTGGCGATCCAGGAGCAGCAGCGCGCGGCCGCCATTGGAGGGGTCATTCGGAATGGAAACCTTGGCGCCGTCCGGGAGATCCTTGATGTCTTTGATCTTGTTGGAGTACACGCGAAGCGGAGCCAGGTAGGTATTGCCGATGGAAACCAGCTTGGTGCCATTCTTTTCATTGAACGCCTGCAGGAACGGGCCATGCTGGTGAGAGTTCAGGTCGATGTCGCCGGCAGCGAGGGCGGAGTCCGGAGCTACATAGTCGCCGAAAATCTTGAGGTTGACCTTGAGGCCTTCCTTCTCTGCATTCTTTGCCACGTATTCCATGACCTGTTCCGAGTAGCCGGCAGTGATGCCCACGGTGATTTCTTTCTTTTCAGCCGGAGCCTTGGCTTCCTTCTTTTCTTCTCCGCAGCCGGAAATAGCGCCTGCGAGCGCCAGAGCTGCCAGGGAAAGGGCGATGGCTTTTTTGAATTTCATAATGAATTCCTCCTTCTAGGAAATATGGGCAGACATGTCCAAATAAAAAATCTCGTCCACTCAAAGGGACGAGATGCTTCGTGTTACCACCCATTCTTCGCATCCGAATCACTTCGAGATGCCTTAAGAGGTACGGGCCGTGGCCGTATACCTTGTCTCTGTAACGGGAGCTCCCGGGCTGCTTCATCATTCGGCACACCAGGCTCAGAGGCCATCTTCCACAGAAACGTCTGCGCTCCCTCTCACCCACCGGAGCTCTCTTTGCCAGCGCCTTCCATGTACTCTTCTCTTCACTGCCTTTATAAAGTTGAAACTACTATACACTTTGGGAAGGGAGAAGTCAAGGGGGAATTAGGGATATGGGATATGGCGCACTTGACTGCCTCCTCATAGCTAGGAGCCTGGAGCTTGGAGCTTGGAGCTAGGTTGGCGTCAGAAAGCATGCTTGGCGACAGAGGCATGAGCCACGCGATTTCCTACTTCGACATAGCCAGAAGCTTTTAGTCGGGAGCTTGGAGCTCTGATAGTGACACTTGGCATTTTAACTACGTTTCGACAAAACGGGAAAGTACCTCGCGGCTCTATTGCTGGACATGCTTACTGCCACAGGTCGAGCTCCAAGCTCCAAGCTCATAGCTCAAAGCTATGACGAAGCAGGTAAGCACGCCTTATCCCTTATCCCTAAACCACTATACCTTCCCTATCGCAATCGACAGTACGCCTTCTGCATAGGGCGCCAGCTCGTAGGGCTGATAGAGGGCGTAGACCACGTGGTTCTTGCCTACATAGAAGTTGTTCGGCAGCTCTTTGACGGTGTGCTCCGTGAAGAGCCTGATATTCTTTTTCTTCGCCGTCACATCGATGCACTGGTTCACATCGTAGACCGTGAGGTCCGGGAGGACGTCAGAGAGAGAAATCAGATCACCGGTGTCAGAGAAATTGAGACCCTGAGCAAAGGTGAGGCCGTGAGCCGCGCCGGCGGAAAGCGTCTGACGAACGATGACGATGCTGGTGATGCCCTGGTTGTTGTTGATGTAATTGCCGATGAGCCCTTCGTGCCAGATCATCCAGCCCAAGGTCTCATTGGTTTCATTCTCCTCCTTCACGGCGGCGAGGAATTCCGTTTTCTCTCTGGCGATGGCAGCATTCACCTTGCCGGAGAATTCCTCATTGGTGCCATTGGTCACCAGGTAGGGACTCCGCATGGTGGCATTGCCATCCTGGAAATCGTCAGTACGAAAAGCCCCGGACTTTTCCGAAGCCGTAGTCCCCAGCCCCGGCCACAAGGACGCCTCGGCGGTGAAGCCAGAGAAGGAAAGCAAAGACGCCACTACAGCAGCGGCGATGGTAGTAGAAATTTTCATAGTACCCACTCCTTTCGGTTTGACTTCATTATAGCATGACGGGAGGGGATTGGGGATAGGGAAGTGCTTACCTGCTTCGTCATAGCTAGGAGCTTTGAGCTGGGAGCTTGGAGCTCGGTTAGTGCCAGTAGGCATGTCATACAGTAGAGACCGTAGATCTTGCAATGACGAATTAGGTAAATGCGCGTGTTTCCCTAGACGCTACCGTTTAGCGTACTTATTGACGCCAATGAAGCTCCCAGCTCCTAGCTCCAGGCTCCTAGCTATGTCTGTGCAGGTACGCGGACCAACCTCCACCGCTCACGCGGTCTCCCTCCTTCCAAAGGAAGGAGGTAAAATAGCGGAAAAAGCGCCTTATCTCTTATCCCCAAAATAAAAACCCCCGCAGCGAAGGGGTTACGCTGCGGGGTTCTTATTATCTGTCTCTGGTCCTGCACAAGCCGCGATCGCAGTTGCGGAGGAAGCGGAGGAGATGTTCGATTTCTTTGGTGGAAGGGAATTCCTGTTCCAATTCCGCGATGGCATCATTGAGCTTTAAGCCTGAACGGAAAATGATGCGGTAGGCTTTCTTCAGGTAGCTCTTCACTTCCGGGGAAATATTATTTCTCGAAAGGCCGACGCTATTGAGGCCTACTACGCGAGCCGGGTTGCCGTCGACGATGACGAAGGGGCATACGTCCTGCACGATCTTGGACATGCCGCCGACCATAGCGCAGGCGCCGATCTTTACGAACTGGTGGATGCCGCTCATGCCGCCGATGACTGCATGATCCTCTACGGTGACGTGACCGGCCACGCCGGAGAAGGAGGACATGACGATGTAGTCGCCGAAGTTGCAGTTATGCGCCACGTGGGTGTAAGCCTGCAGCATGTTGTGAGAGCCGATGCGGGTCTCACAATTTTCGCCGGTGGCGCGGTGAATGGTCACGTATTCGCGGATCAGGTTTTCATCGCCAATGACGACGGTGCTGTATTCGTCCTCGAATTTCAGATCCTGGGGATCCTCGCCGATGACAGCGTGGGGATAAATGTGATTTCTTTTACCCATGCGGACATTTTTGGAAATGACAGCGTGAGGTCCGATGATGGTGCCATCACCGATTTCACAATTTTCACCGATATAAGCATATGGTCCGATCACTGCGTTCTGATGAATGATAGCAGTCGGATGGATAACGGCAGTCGGATGGATGTCCGGCTGAGCGGATTTCATGATTTTCAATTCCATTGTTCTTTCCCCTTTATGTAAGCGGTGTCCCGCTTCTTTCGGTAGAGCTTGCTGCTCTTTGGTTGCTTTACCTATATTCCATCTATGAAATATAAAAGTAAACTCCCGTTTTCAGCGATTTCCTCTCGTATGAGGGCATTTTTTCTTGTTATCTCTCGCAATCGCTATATTTTAACTTTTCTTAAACTTTTTTATTTCTGGTGCAGAGACTTGAGGCGCGGTTACCTGCTTCGGCATAGCTAGGAGCCTGGAGCTGGGAGCTTGGAGCTCGGCTAGTGGCAGTAGGCATGCCCAGCGATAGAGGCGCGAGGCACTTTGCCCGCTTTATCGAAACGCAGTTACATGCCAAGTGTCACTATCAGAGCTCCCAGCTCCAGGCTCAAAGCTATGACGAAGCAGGTACGCGAGCCAACCTCCACCGCTTCGCGGTCCCCCTCCTTCCAGAGGAAGGAGGTTAAGAAGCGAGGCTCAATTACTTCTTCGCCTTATCCTCCGGCGATGCGTTCGGGTCCATCAGATAGAAAAGGAAATCGGCTTCTGCTTTGTGTACATCGCCGACGGTGCATTCGCAGTGCACCTTGCCCATGCGGCCGATGATTTTTTTGATCACCGCTTTGGTGACCAGCTGGTCTCCCGGGAGGACCGGGGAACGGAAGCGGACATGGTCCATGCCGGTAAACATAGGGATGAGTCCTCTATTTTCTTCCGGATACTGCAGGGCAACGCCGCCGACCTGAGCCATGGCTTCGCAGATGAGCGCGCCGGGCATCACCGGATGTCCAGGGAAATGGCCCTGGAAGAAAGGCTCATTGATGGTGACGCACTTCACGCCGATGGCGTAGTCCAGCGGCACGAGCTCGGTGATCTTGTCCACCAAAAGCATCGGATAGCGATGCGGCAGGATTTCCATAATTTCTTCTACATTGAGTTCCATAGTATTGTCCTCCTAACATTAAAGGTTTAAGGATTTATGACAATGAGAACGGAATACCTGCTTCGCCATAGCTAGGAGCTTGGAGCTATGAGCTTGGAGCTCAGCTAGATTCCAGTAAGCATGCTTAGCGATAACGCAATGTCTCTATCGCATAGCATGACTACTGAACACTAACGGAGCTCCAAGCTCCTAGCTCAAAGCTCAAAGCTATGACGAAGCAGGTACGCAGGCCAACCTCCACCGCTTACGCGGTCCCCCTCCTTCCAAAGGAAGGAGGTTCGATAGCGGAAGGCGCGCCCTTATCCCCTGTCCCTTATCCCTTGCTATTATTTCTTCAGCGCTTCCAGCTTAGCGGAGAGCTCTGCATTCAGCTTGTGGCTGCCCAGGACGGCGATGATGTGGGCGTAGAGGGGCCCGACGAGGGAAATATCGCCCAGCACGTCCAAAATTTTGTGGCGCACCAATTCATCAGGGAAGCGGAGCTTCGAGAGGCATTTGTCCTCCGAGTAGACCACCGCGTTTTCCAGATTTCCACCTTTGGCGAGGCCCATCTTCTGCATGGCCTCCAGCTCCCAGGTGAAGCCGATGGTGCGAGCCGGGGAAATTTCTTTTCTGTAGGTTTCCTGATCGATCACCACGTCCACAGTCTGGCAGCCCAGGAGCGGATGGGAATTGATGGAGGTGAAGGTGACGCGCAGGCCGTCATAGGGAAGCGCTGCCACGAATTTATTATCCCCTTCGTACACAGCCACGCTGTGATCCAGGGTGAGGATGTCGATGGTTTCTTCCTGCTCTACAATCCCTGCTTCGAGAGCCATGTCCACAAAGGTTTTCGAAGAGCCATCGCCTACCGGCGGCTCGGGGGAGTCCATTTCAATGATGCAGTTGTCGATCTGGAGAGCGAAGAGGCCGGAGAGCACATGCTCCACAGTGAAGACCTTCGCCTCGCCCTTCTCGAGAGTGGTAGCGCGCAGGGTATTGGTGATATAGCAGCTCTTGGCCGGCACCTCCGGCGCGCCGGCAATGTCGGTGCGGCGGAATACAATCCCCGTCCCCGCCTTCGCCGGGTGCATGGTCATGGTGACCGGCATGCCGGAGTGGAGGCCATTGCCCTTGTAGGTCACCGATTTTCCGATGGTATGCTGATTTCTTTTCACAATGATTTTGCCTTTCTATAGAAGGACCGCGCGACGCGCGTGCCTGAATTTACAATCATTTAATTATATACTTTTTGTGGTTTAGTAGCAAGGGAAATACAGGTTCAAGGTTCAAGGTTCAAGGGAAGGTGCGGCGCGCAAATTAGGAAGCGCCGCGAGTTTTGGAAATAAGCGTGTTTGACTGCTTCTTCATAGCTTGGAGCCTGGAGCTTGGAGCTTGGAGCTCGGCTAGCTGCAGTAGGCATGTCCATCATTAGAGGCGCGAGGCACTTTGCCCGCTTTATCGAAACGTAGTTAAATGCCAAGTGTCACTATCAGAGCTCCAAGCTCCCAGCTCCTAGCTCCTAGCTATGACAAAGCAGGTGCACGGTTTTCTATTTCAAAACCTGCGCCGCTTTATGAATTGTGCGGCGCGCCACCACTCCTCACTCCTCACTCCTCACTTACCACCAGGCGCATGCTTGAACCTTGAACCTCGAACCTTTTTCATCCTATTGCCGAAATCCTCGTTTCCA
>CAVKMC010000094.1:0-7320 GCA_963657285.1 Agathobacter sp. | reverse complement strand
TTATGCGCCTTGCGGCGCATTTCTATCCGGCGCTATCGCGCGACCCTTCTCCAAAGGTCTACTCCCTTACGGCTAGAGCAACAAATCTATACTAAGCCTCAGTATGAATTCCTTGACTTAATGGCATAACCCAAAAAGGGGCAATGGTCCGATAGACATATCATTGGCATACTTTAATTTACTATTTCTCCTTTCTTGTATCCCAAAAGGCCACATGACTCTCGGCGCCGCCCATACCCAGGGCGGTCTTGATGCCTACGCCGGCGTAGTCCGCAAAGCTGGCCAAGGTGGCGGCGAGGCTGGCGGCGGCGGGGTTCTTGAAGAATCCATACTGCACGCTGCCGCGGAAGGCGCGGATGCGGCGGCCCTCCAAGGAGAATGGGTGCATGTGGAGCTTGTAGCCGGAAATGTCCATCTGGGAGGCCAGGTGATCGAAGAGGTTTTCTTCCTCTATGGTGGAACCTTGGGAGAAAAGATTCCACTTATTGACGAGACTTACGAAGACCAGCCGGGGGTCAGGAAATATGGCGTACTGCCCCTGGCTCTTGATGGAGGTGGAGGTGAGGAAATTCAGATCAATGTGATGGATCCGCTCACCGGTCCAGTATTTCTCCTCGATTGCCTCGAAGGTTTCCTGCTTCAAGATACGGAAGTGGGAGAGCCCCACCTCGCTGCCTCTTTGCTTCAGCGTGATGCTTTGCTGCTTCATCAAGGGCACCAGGATTTCCTCCAACGCTTCGTCGGTCAAGGTCTGGATGCGCCAAGAGGGCTTGCCGTCCACCATGGCGGCGTACTGGCTATAGGGCCGCACCTTCTGGTCATGCATGGCCGCCGCCCAGGTGGGCGACACGATCTCCATCAGGGCGCCTTGGAGGATGGAGCCCATGGACTGATTCAGGATCTGCCCTTCGGGAAGGGTGAGCTCGATTTCTGCCTGTGTCAGCATAGCTTCTTCTCCTCCTCCAGGTAGCAAAGACCCATAAGGCAGGTCTCGCCGTCCATGCTGACCAGCTTCAAAGTATGGGGAGAAATCTCTCGGTCTTCGTTGTGGTAATGCTTTCTGAACATCCTTTCCATGAGCTTCCTGGTCACATAGACTGCCTGCCGACGATCCTGCGCCAGGGAGCATATCAAGGTCTTGGTCAGGAAGCCGGTGCCGCCGCCGAGAAGTAGATCTGCGTTTTGGTGATTCTTGATATCACGGAGCGCCATTTCTCCATTTTTCCGGAAAGGCGGCAGCAGGACCTCATACTGGAAATCCACAAATTCCTGCAGGACTTTTTTCAGATCGGAAAAGCTTTGGATGCCATAGTGACCCATGCCGACCTCGCTGTTATCGATGCCTACGGTGAATTCCAGGACGGCATCAATGTCCAGGCACTCTCTGTACAGGGAAACCTGATGGGTCTCGTCATCGCCTACGGAAAGGTCTGCCTTCGCTGCTACGCAAAGCTTCCCCTCCTTCAGTACCGCATCGCTGACCGTAAGGCCTCGGAAATAGCTTTTCACCATATCCTTGCCGCCGGAAATCCCCAGGTCTCTTTCCAACCGGTCCACAATGTTTCCCATGACCTTCTTGTCTCCTGCTGCTCTTTCCAGCTCCGCCCATACGGAACGATAGCGAGATCGATTCTTTCGGATCTCATGGGAGAGGATGGCAGTGCGGAAGGCGCCCTTCAGGGACGAGCCGGGGATGTAGGGATTTCCTTCCACATCCATAATGTGCCCGGCGATGTCATTTGGCCCTTTATCTTTTCCCACAGAGAAATAATCCACCTCTCTGTCGATGGCGCCGGCCTTGTCCATGGCACGAAGTACATCCCATACCGTTCTGTACTTTCTTTGCAAAGCGGGCTGATTCTTCAAGTAGCCAAATAAATCGAACCGAGCGCCGCCCCGGAGCAATTCCGCGGCGAAGTCGTCCATGATGCCATGGCTAGCCAGGAAGGAAATCCATTTCTCTTCTTTCAGGAAGCACACGGTGCGATCGTCTCGATTGTAAATGTACTGACTTTTCTTATAGATGTCCCCGCTTCCGATGAAGGTAGGCGAGTAGGTGGTGAGTCTGACTTTCCAGTAATGCATCATAGCGGCACCCCCAAGAAGAATCCTTTCCCATAGCGATAGACCGGATGACCCACCGCCGGCGTGCTCACGTCAGCGATGCGGCCTTCCATGCGGGAGGCGAAGGTGCTGCCGGCAGCCATCATGTAGATGCTTTTCTCCTTCACCGGCGCCTCCATCCCTTCTGTCCAGGTGAAGCCGCTGCGTTTCAACCACAGGCCGCGGCCCTCGGCTGCCATAGCCGCTTCCTCAGCGCGAGGCAGGAAGCTGGCCATGGCCATCTGTGGACCTTCACTTTCACACTCTAGCATGTCATAGAGTGCTACCTCATCATGGTCTTCCCAATCATCCCCGGCTTCTAAGAGGATCGGTCCATGAGCGAGCTCAAATTTTCCCATGCCGCTGGAGCGGCGGCCGCCGATGCCGGAGAGTCCTGTCCAAGCTACCAGGGCGGTGACCATGTCCAGGTCTTCCCGATGGGAAAGACCCAAGAGGAAATAGAGCCCTGCATTTTCATGGAAGGAAAAGCTACCGGCACCATAGGGCTTTCCGGTGCGGCCATTGAAATGGGTATCCGAGCCAAAGGTGCCAAAGGTGGGCTCCTCTTCGAGAGAAGACGTGTGATAGGCCAGGTCGTCCAGGTAGAGCCCCATTTCCGAAGCCCGGAGGAAGGCCCGCTTCTTCGCCTGCTTGCGGAAAGCGGAGAGATTCCTAGCCTCGGTCAAGCTCTCGCGGCCGGTCTTTTTCTCTCCCTTCACATCGAGTACCGGCTTTGGGATGTAAAATTCGAAGCTATTATTTCTGATGTACCAAGGGAAGAGGTCGGAAATACAGATGCTCCCGTCATGGGTCTTTCGGATCCATTCATCAAATGTACTTTGTGATTTACGGAGCGCTTCTACGGTGAGCGCGCTATAGAGCGTGTCGGCGCGGCAGGTAAGCCCTACCTCCTGCAGGCCGCCCCCTTGCGCTGCATCGCCAAAGTGCACCGGCGCGATGAAGCGGAGCGGAAGGATGGCATAGGTCTTCATAGGGATACGCTTTCAGAGCGCTTTGTGAGCTCATCCGCCAGGGCCGTCTCCTCGCTGCTGCTGCCGGTCTTCGCATCAAAGCGCACCACATGGAAATCACTGAAGGACACCCGCCCGTAGCCGCGGGAGCCATGGCCGCCTAAGTAATCCATCTGGAGAAGCACCAGCCCCTGGGACAGCACCTTCATATCTTCTTCCATTTCTGCTTCGTTCTCGATGTTGTACACCAGATGGAAACCAAACTGCATGCCTCTTGGCACACGCTCGATCTGCCGGGGATTCGCTACGCCTGTGGCGCGGTTGATGGTATTTTCAAATTTCACCTCTCCCAGATAGGTATCTGTATCGATGGCAGAGAATTTCTTCAAGGATTCCTTCTTTACGAAGGCGTCGGAGAACTGCAGGCGGGATAAAAGGATATGGCCCTTCTCGGCAGAGCCGAAGAGACGAAGCACCACCGGCTCATCTTTGCCCGGACCTTCGGCGATGCCCTGGGGATTTCTGGCTTTGGCAAGAAGCGTACGCATCTTCCCTTTCACCGAGCTTCCCGGGATGATGGGCTGCTTGGTCATGGAGTCACGGACAAAGATGCTGTCCACCGCACCAATGGGCGCATAATCACTAGAGCCGCCGATATGAAGGCCTGTCTCTACCTGAAGGGTCGCTTGGATGACCAATTTCCCCAAAAGCTGTGTCTGTTTCGTTTCCATCATTAGTCTTTCCCTCCATAGAATTTATGAAATGCCACCAGTGCTTCTACATAGCGGGCAAATTCCTCGTATTTCTTCGCATCACTGCCGATGCTATCGATGGCTGCCATCAGGTCTGCTTCCTTCGCAAAATCAGCGACCACTTTCCCCTGGCGGCCCACCTGGTACGCCAGCTTCACTTTCAGAAATTTCACCTGGGCTGCCAGGTCCGCGGACAATTTCCCCAGCTCGCCGGTCTCATTCTGGTACTGCTCCACCTTGCCGGTGACGGTATTCACCGCCGTTAAGAATCTTCGAAGCTGGGAGGTGGTCACCATGGACGGCTTCCCCCACTTATCGGTGGCGGTGGATAATTTTTTCATCACCTTTTCTGCCAGGTCTACCTTATCGCTCGTTGCTACATATGCTCCCATAGGTCCTCCTTATTTTTCTCTCATCCGATAAATCACCAGCCGCAGCGCTGTCTCCAGCTGCAGCCTCTCTTCTATATCCTTGCGCCCCCACTGGAAAAATTGGGTGCGGATTTCATTGTAAGTCTTGCGCTTCTCCTCTATGTCCTCGCTGCGCCCCTCCGGCGAAAGCCGTGCCAGGGTGTAAGCGAAGCGAGCCAGGTTGAAGGTGGGCGCTGTCAAAAGCCCCAAGAGGCGATAGAGCAGCGATTTCCCCGCTCTGATCTTCCCGTACGACGGCTCCTTCTCATTAATGCCCTCCAAGATGAAATGGCTCGCAAGGAAACCGACCTTCTCCTTCCATACCTTTTCCTCGAAATCCTGCCATCGGAAAACCGGCAGCAGTGTCTTGCCTCCATTGGTGACACCTTCGCCAAAGAGGGCCAGGCTGTCCTTCACAGTGGGTCGCGTCTTCTTCGCCCGATCTTCCAGGTCACCGGTCTCTTCCGCCATATGGAGAATCGGATAGGTAGGCGAGTAGAGCCCCAGGCCCGCCGAGAAGGAAAGGCTCCCATCGGTGTAGCCCCGGAAGGCACGACGCATATCCATGGCTGTTTCCAAAAGGTCATCCCAAGCGCCTACCAAAAATAGATCATCGCCACCGGCGTAAACCACATGAATCAGTCGCTCTTTGTCCTTATTTCCAAAGAGATAGAAAGGCGCCTGTCCCTTAGGGAGCTTCTTTTGACAAATATCGGAGACTGCTTTCGCAAAGAAAAGGGACACATTACGAGAGAGCGCCGCATAGCGGGACAGGGTGGCATAGTGCTTCGGAAGACCCGCCGCAAAGACGGCGCCCAGCCAGTCCACGTCGGCCCGAAGGACGCCCAGGCGGCGGATGGATTTCTCCTCCTCCGCCCCGCCTGCGCGTTCCGCCAGCTCTGCGAAGTCCAGCACCTCACCATCCTCTTCGGCGGCGTAATCCCCCACCCACAGGCGGGTGGCTACGATTTCCGAAGTGTCCGACGCATTCTTGCTGTAAATCCGAAGGATATGCCCCTCCCGCAAGAGCGTCTTCCCTTCCTTCGGCGTGATGGCCTTCAGGTACCGCTCGCCGCAGGCGCTGGGGATGGCGAGGCTTCCTTCCTCTTCTGTATCCAGGATGGCGAAGAATTTCTTCTGATCGATCAGGTCGCGGCCCAGAGTGTACATGCCATTGCAGGCGTCGCACACCTCGATGGCTCCCTCGTCCCCTGCCGGTGCTTTGTAAGGCGAAAGCTCATCCTCGTATACCGTGCGGTGGCACAGGGCGCACTCCCGCATGCCCGGATGGATGGCGTTCAGCTCGCTATTTTCATCGGAGAGGAGCCGGACCGCCATTTCCGCATAGCGCCGCTGCTTTTTCTCCGATACCCCTTCACCCACTCGGCGGAAAATATTCTCCTTGCCATCCTCATTGCCCAGCAGCTCCTCCGCCGCCAAGGCCGTCCAGCCGCCGGCCAGATAGAGCGATGTGCCATAGGCCAGAAGCAGCCGGCGATTGATTTCCGCAAAGCTTTCCTCCAGGATTCCCTTCGTCACGCCGGAATTGTCCGCCAGCATATAGAAATGACCGCCGCCGGAGTAAATCAGATTCGCCCGCGAGAGGGACAGCTTCTCCAAGATTTCATCGATGGCATTTTCCATCACCATCTGCAGGTAGAAGGATCGGCCGCGAAGCATGCGCATGGCGCCCTTCGCCTCCACGCGGTAAATAAATTTCTGGATCCCCGAGAAATCGCCGGAGATAAAGAGCAGCGTCTGCGCCTTCCGATGGTCCTTCCCGTGGGTGTAGCAGAAATCCTTATAGTCCGTGATGCCATGATTCTCCATGTATCGAAGGAGCGCTGCCGCGGTCGCTGCGGTGATCTTCACATGGTCATAGAGGGAAATATCGCAAGCTTCATTCACCGCCGTGCTCGACGGCACATAGGACAGCGTATCCTCCAGGATGCGGAGTAGCTCATTCACTTCCATATCCGCCGGTGAGCGGGCGGCGAAATTCTTTCTCAGTTGCTCCTCGATGCCTGCGTAAGCGCCGCAGCTCGCTTCCGGCCGCAGGGACACGGGATAATTCACCGGCTCTGCTGCATCGAGCACCTTCAAAGGGTAATAGGATTTCTCGCTCACACCTTCAAATACATTGAATACATTTTCCAAAGAAAGCTTCCAATCGAAGGTCCGCTCGCCATTGCCACTGTCTCTCCGGTCCAGCCCCGCCGCCAGGTTATCCGCTTCATAAACCACATAAGAGAGATCATCAGAGGCCAGATGAGCCCCGGATAAATCCTTCCCATGGTGGTAACGGACGCAGCGCAGGATCTCCTTCCCGGCCTCCGCTTCTTCGCAAAAAGGGCGCAAAAAATCAGAGCCAAGAATCTGGTGCGTCTTCCTCTCCCCACCGGCTCTGATACATACCTTTCCTACGTCGTGAAGCAGGGCTCCTATCGTTGCTATCTTTATCTTATCAACCATACAGGCACCTCACTTATGAAATCACATTCCCGAAGGATAATTATTTACTTTTAATTTTGTTATAACACATGAAACAAGGATTTGCAATGTTTTTGTTCTGATGCTATGAGAAAATCGCATCCCATGGACATCATGCGTCCAACTATCATTAGGATACCAAATGAAACAGGGAAATACACGGATAAAAAGATACGAATCGATAGTCGGTGGTCCGGACGCACCTTCCGCAACGTGACCTCCTTCCATTGGATAGGCCGCTGAAAAAGTCCCTGTTTCATGTATAGACCTTATTTTTATTCATGAAATCGCGTAATGAGGGGCGCTGAAGCCCGATTCTTTCGTGCGCATTTTGCATAAAAATTACCTCTATGCACGAGGAGGGGACTTTTTCAGCGGCCTCTCCAGAGGAAGGAGGGGGACCGCGAAGTGGTGGAGGTTGGCTACCAAAAGCAGCAAGCACTTACGTCTCACCAACCCCCGCCCTTTGGGCCCTCCCCCTTCCAGAGGAGGGGGGTAAAAGCAAAGCCTCCTTCCTCCGGAAGGAGAGGGACCGCGACAGCGGTGGAGTCTAAAAGGGCGAAGCCTTTCCTATTAAGCCCTCTTCTCTGAAGA
>CAVKMC010000093.1:0-7327 GCA_963657285.1 Agathobacter sp. | reverse complement strand
TGAGGAGTGGTGGTGCGGCGCACAAATTAAGAAGCGCCGCAAGTTTGAAAAGTCAACGCGTTTTCCTGCTTCCTCATAGCTTTTAGCTTGGAGCTTGGAGCTGGTAAGTCCGCCCCACGAGACGCCAAGAGAACAGGCGAAAATTATATAGACTCCATCTCTTTTAGCGTCTCGAGAGGAAAGCTTACAAGCTCCAAGCTCTCAGCTATAAGGAAGCAGGTACGCGGATTTATTTCAAAAACTTGCGCCGCTTTCCAATTTGATGCGGCGCACCACCACTCCTCCCTCCTAACTCCTCCCTCCTAACTAAAATCTCCTACACCCTTGCGCCTACTCTCCCTTCCCCCACTTCATGGTCGCGTGCCAGGGCATGTAGAGGTCCTTGAGGTTCACGGCGGGGAGTTCGGTTTCTTCCTTGGTATTTCCTTCGGCGGCGGCTTTGCAGCGGCTGGCGCCTTCCTCGGCGTCATTTACAGCTTCGCCGCCGCAGGCGATGGCTTTTTCGTACCACAGGAGGGCGTGCTCGTAGTCCGGGCGGCCGTCTTCCGACAGGTCGCCGGCTTCGTAGTGGGTGGCCAGGTTGTACATGGCCCATTCGGTGCCCAGGTCCGCGGATTTCTTAAACCACTCGGAGGCGGTCTTGAAGTCCTTCAGCTCTTCGTAAATGAGGCCCAGGTAGTTCGCCGTTTCCCCGGCTTGGACGCCCTGGAGCTCGTAGGACGCCGTGAGCCACTGGATGGCCTTGTCGGTGTCCTTCAGTGTACCGATGCCTTTGGCGTAGAGCATGCCCAGGTCGATCATTCCCACCTCGCAGCGATAGGAGGCGGATTTGTTGGCCCAGTAGAAACAATTTTTCTCGTCTTCCATTTTGCGATAGCAGATGGAAATCTGACTGGCGGAAATGCCCTTGGCTTGGTCGTCGAAAATGTCTTTGCCGTAATTTTCGGCCATCATGAAATATTTCAAAGCCAGCTTCAATTTCCCTTTGTCCTCATCCGCCATGCCCAGGTAGAGGCCGCCCAGGTTCATCATGCCGAAGGGGTCTCCGTAGTGCACCGCTTTTTTGAACCAAGGAAGCGCCGCTTCCAGCTCGCCCAGTCGGGTGCAGCACATGCCCGCCAGGTTCGCTGCATCACCAAGGGCGGCATCTCTGTCCTCGGAAATCGGTTCTTTGGAAATCGCTTCTATGTATTTCTGAAACCAAGCCCTGGCCTCCTTGAGCTCCGCCGGCGTGCTGTCTTTTTCGTAGAGCATGTGGGCGTATTCGTACATGGCCGCCGAATCGCCGGCCTCCGAGGCTATTTTCGCCCAGTGGAGGCAATGATCCCAATCCTCCAGCTGGCTATAGCAGGCAGCCACATGGCTGGCCACATTGGCCCGGCGGGGATCGTTGTCAGCGGCCCTCTCATAGCAAAGCTTCCCCCAGCGAATAGATTCAGGGAGATCTCGGGAAATATCTGCATAGAAATGCGCCATGTACAGCATGGCTTCCCAATGCCCCGCCTTCGCCGCTTCCAGGGCGAAATCGCGGGCCTTCTCATTGTCCTTTCCCTCCAGGAGCCGTGCCATGTGGAATGCCGCATCACACCAGGAGGATCCATGGAAATCGTAAGCCTTCTCGTAGAATTCGAGGGCCTTTTTCTTATTCACCACCACACCCAAGCCCTCTTGGTAGCAAACGCCCAGCTCTAGCCAGCCCCGGTCATTGCCCATGTCCGCCGCTTTTTTGTACCAAGAAAAGGCGTTCTTCGTGTCAAAGCTGAAGGTGTACGCATTTCCGATATACAGCGCCGCATTGCTGGCATCCTCGCTATGGAAGTGAAAGGTCTTTTTCAAAAGCTCGATGGCCTTCGGGAAATTCTGCTTCACTACCTCGCCGATCATGTAGTGGCGCCCCAGAAAGAAATAACCCAAAGGGTGGCCCCACTTCACCGCCAGCTTGCTATAGGGATAGGACTTCGCCAGATCTCCGGTGAAAAGGTAATGGTCCGCCAAGAGCTGCGCCGCCTCACCGGCAGATTTCTGCGGTTCCTCAGCCATTTCCTGTAAGAGCCTAATGCCCTTTTCCACATCCTGGAAATCTGCCATTTCCCCATCGGCCCAGAGATACAAAGAGCCCATGCGCGCCCGAGCAATCCAAAAGCCTTTGGCAGCGCACTTCTCATTCCAAGCCCAACGGCCGCGAACACTTCTTTCGCAGCAAATCCCTTGGGCGCACACGTCCGCCATCTCGTACATAGCCAAGGCGTCCCCCGCCTCGGCAAGGGCTCTCACCTTCGGGAGCACAGCGGCGAGGTGCGCCTTCTGCTCCTCCGAGCCATAGGGCATGGCGTAGGCGGTATTGAAATCCGCCAGCACGTCGCCGGCCTTCGCCCCTTCCTCGGCGTAGCGCTTCGCCAGCTTCCAATCCACCGGCGTGAGCCACGGGTGCTTGGCGTACTCGCCTAGAATGTACATGGCCCGGCCATTTCCCTTCGCCGCTTCCTCCATCAGCACGTCATAGGCTTCGTCAAATTTTCCTTCGATAAATAATTTTTCGCCAGTTGTCATAGTTGGATCCTCTTATTGAAACAGTAGTCGGTGGTCGGTGGTCGGTAGTCGGGGCGCGCGTACCAGCTTCCCCATTACCATGCATGTCGTCAACCTGCAAATTTCTTATTTCCCTTGCCCTAAATCATAAAAAACAGTATAATGGAAATACAAAAGGTGCTGCACCAAGGGTCAGCTCCCGAAATATTTGGAATGGATACTCCGCCTATAGTTGGTAGCTCGAGGCGGAGTTTTTCATTGCGTCAACCAATCCCATTCTATAGTATATTAGATTCAGTATAGCAAAAATCCGCCTTCTCATAAAGGCGGATTTTTACATTGGAAATAAAAAGCAAGAGATTCGCGGTGCAATAAACGGTCTCAAAATAGTGGAATAGCCATCAAATGCGCCCCGACTACCGACCACCGATTACCGACTACTCTCCCCGTACAGCATCTCCAGCACGCCCTTCGCGTCTTTCGCCGAGAGCTGGCCGGGGGCGCTGGCCTTTTGTCCGGCGGCGAAGGTCAAGGGGCCGCCGAGGTCGTTTCCGGCGATGCGACTGAGCTGACCCAAAGAGCCCATACCGATGGCGATGACAGGAGTATCCGGAAATTCCTCTCGCAGGGTCGCTGCGGCGAGAAGGAGTGTCGCCGTATCCTTTGGGGCTTTCGGCATCACGGCGATCTTCAAAACGTCGGCGCCTTCGGATTTCATATGCCTGTAAATCGTAGTGAGCTCTTCAAAAGAAAGAGGCCCGCTGAATTTATGATAGCTCATAAGGACGGGGATTTCCATTTCCTTCGCCTTTGCCATCAAAGCAGGAAGCGGCAGCTCGTGGCCCTCCTCCATGTCCAAAAGGTCAGCGATATGATTTTCCAAAAGGAAATGGAGAATCTCTCCATATGTGTCGTCGGTGAGCTCGTAGCTCCCGCCCTGACTTGCCGTGCGCAGCGTCGTGAGGATCACCGCGTCCTTGAAATGCTTGCGGATGATGCCGTAGGCCTTTGGCAAATCGGTGTAGGAAAAATTTTCCGCCAACAGGTAATCGATGCGCCACTCCAAGAGATCCAAGGGGACGGGCGTGAGGCTTTCACATTCTATTTCTAAGGCTTCCAAGGAAGCGGACACCAGTGGCACGCAAATTTTCGGGCGACCGGTGCCGAGGGAAAGGTTTTTTATAATCATAGTAGCTCCGTTTTTTGAGGATAAAGGATAGGAAGTTAGGGGTAAGGGATATGGCCCGCGTACCTGCTTCGCCATAGCTAGGAGCTTGGAGCTTGGAGCTTGGAGCTTTTTTGGAGTCAGTAGTCATGCTTAGCAGTGGAGCCATGAGATTGACACGTTTGACTGCCTGCAGGGAGCCCCCTTGATCCCCCTTCCAAAGGAAGGGAGTAGCCCGCCGCGCAACGCGCGCGGCAGTGGTAAAGCGCGTCTACCACCAACATGCCTACTGACGCTAGCCTAGCTCCTAGCTCCAAGCTCCTAGCTCAAAGCTATGTCGAAGCAGGTAAATGCACCTCAGCTCTTCACCTTCCCGATTACCAACCCCACCACCGCTCCAACTACGAAGAAGGAGAGCCAGGAGAGGCCGTAGTCTGCCAGGGGCATGGCGGCCATGAAGTCGTCGATGGCGCCAAGAGATACGCCGGCGGTGTGGAGGCCGTCATAGAGGGCGGGAATCAAGGTGAAGGCGGTGGCCGAGAAGTAAACGCTCTGTTTCCCGCCGAAAAGATGATCCGAGAAGAGGAGGAACACCAGGGAAATGGTCAAGGGATAGAGGAACATCAGAACCGGGATGGCGGAGACGATGATGGTATCGAGACCAAAGAGAGCGACGCCGAAGGAAATCACCGAGAAAAGGGTGACCAGCATTTTATATCCCGCCGATGGGATGAGTTTGTGGAAATATTCGCCGCAGGCGGTGATGAGTCCCACGCTGGTGGTGAGGCAGGCCAGGAATACGATGAGTCCCATGAGAATCCGGCCGAAGGAGCCGAAGTAGTGATTCGATACGGCCACCAAAATGTCGGCCCCATTGGGAAGGTGCCCCAGCTCCTCCACCGAGTCCGCGCCGATGACCGCGAGGCAGATATAAATGACCGCCAGACACGCGCCGGCGATGAGGCCGCTCTTCAGTGTCGCCTGGGCTACCTCCTCATTGGTTTCTGCGCCATAGAGGCGAACGGCGTTCACCACCACGATGCCAAAGACAAAGCCAGCGATGGCGTCCAAGGTATTATACCCGTCCAGGAAGCCCTGGGTCAGCGCGCGAAACGTTGGCTGGTAGGAGGGCGCAGCCTCCTGCCAGGCACCCATGGGATTTGCGATGCCTACCACAAAAAGAATGGCCAGGAAAATCAGAAGCGCCGGGGTGATGAATTTCCCGATGCGATTCACCAATTTCGAAGGGCTTACGGAAAGCCACCAGGACAAAAGGAAAAAGAGGAATGCAAATCCGTAGAGCGCAGCGGTTTTCATTTCCTCACCGAAGAAGGGCGCCGCGCCGATTTCAAAGGACGTGGTGGCGGTACGGGGAATGGCGAAGGCCGGGCCGATGGTGATGTAGAGCGCCACGGTGAAAAAGATGGCGTATTTCTTATGCACCCGGGACGCCAGGCTCTCCAAGTCGTCACCGGCATAGCCGATGGCCGCCACCGCCAGGATCGGAAATCCTACGCCGGTCAAAAGAAATCCGATGGTCGCCGGGATCGTCTGGTCGCCCGCGTTCTGCCCCATGAAGACCGGAAATATCAAATTGCCGGCGCCAAAGAAAAGCGCAAAGAGCATCAGCCCGATGGGGATCAGGTAGTTGTTGTTTTTCATAAGATTTCCCTCCTTTAAAAAAATGTAGTCGGTGGTCGGAGCTCGTTTGACTGCTTCCCCACAGCTTTGAGCGGGGAGCTTGGAGCTAGGAGCTTCATTGGCGTCAGTAGGCATGCTTGGCGATAGATTTTTGAGACAAGCGCATTTTCCTGCTAGCAGGGAGCCCGCCGCGCGAAGCGCGCAGCAGTGGTAAAGCGCGTCTACCGCCAGCATACCTACTGACACTAGCCAAGCTCCAAGCTCCTAGCTCAAAGCTCAAAGCTATAAGGAAGCATGTAAACGCGCCCCGACTACCGCCCCCCCAGGCACTAACAATAAAGCGCCCCTGCACCCAAAATCTCGGTGCAGAGGCGCTTTGGCGCGGTACCACTCTGTCTTATCGCTCTATCAAGGAACAAAGCAGAATGGAAACGAGTACAAAAAAAGCCCTCGCCGAACCTATCGGACAAGGGCGCCGAAGCGCTGTACCACCCTGCATTTGTAGCTTTCTACTCCATAACGGCGAGCCCCGCCGGACCTACTTGATTCAATCCGGTGCTGTCAGGTGACACGCTCATCCTCCGTACCGGCTTTCACCCTCCGCCGGCTCTCTGAGACTTCGGTCTGTAGCTTACTCCTGAGTCATCGCATGATTTGAAGTTAAAACTCATTGTAAAGGATGCCGCCCCGTCCGTCAAGAAAATTTCTCAAGCTTTCGGATTTGATATGGAAAGCCAAAGCGGGATGAGAAAATGAGATGGGCTTTAGGGATAACCGATAACCGATAACCGGTAACCGGTAACCGACTCATTTACCGTTGGTACGCACGGTTACCGGTTATCGATTATCGGTTATCGGTAGTGGGGAAGCAATCAAATGCGCCATATCCCCTATCCCTCCGTCTCTCTCAAATAATCAATCACCCTTTGCACCGACTCCACGTCTACCATATGGAAGACCGAGAGCTGCTTGATGATGGCTTGCAGGACGGCGTGCTTTTCCAGGAAGCGGTAGGCTTCCTTTCGCGTCGCTTCGCCGCCGTGATTTCTATAGCCCCGGTCCATGGCGGCTAGGCGGCTCTTGCCTTCCGCGAAATTTTCCCGCGCCAGGCCCTGCAGGAAAATCAGGAAGTCGATGGCCTTTTGCTCCTCCAGATCTTTGGAGTAGAGCCTATTCTCCCAGTCCAGGAATGTGATCTTTCCCTCTTTCCAGCAAATGTCTCTAAGCGCCGGCCGGCCGTGGACGATGCCCACCCCATGCAGCGAGGCCAGCGCCGCGCCGGCAGCCTCCAGGATCGATATTTTTTCTTCCTCGGACATATCCGACTCCAGCCAGTGGGTCAGGTTCTCCCCGCCGTCAGCCGTGACCATGTAGGTAGGCGTCAGGACTTCGATGGGCGCCACCAGGGCCGGCGTATTTCTGGCGGCAATGGTCATGCGGGCGATTTCATAATAAAATTCTTTTTCTACGGAATACTTCACCGCCGCCTTGCGACCGTTCCCCATCTTCCGCTTGATCCAAAATTTCTCTCCCTCCAAGGAAAATGAAATCACTCGGCTTGATGGCTTCTCGGCAATCGCTTCCTCGGCGGCCTTTTTAATTCTCTGTTCACGTGTGTCCATTTTTTTATCCTCTATGTATAGCTTCTGTAAATTCTTCTCTTTATTGTAGCAGGATTGGGGGGAAAGGGATAGGGGAAATGGGATAAGGTAAGTTTTGCAAAAGTTAGGAGTGAGGAGTTAGGAATGAGGAGTGGTGGTGCGGCGCACAAGTTAAGAAGCGCCGCGAATTTGAAACGTCAGCGCGTTTGACTGCTTCATCATAGCGAGGAGCTTTCAGCTAGGAGCTCGGCTGGAGTCAATAAGCATGTGATGCGGTAGAGGTATGGAGCCGTGTCCCCGTGCAACTGCTTCATGAATCGGGAGTGTCAATTATTCTGTGTAAATTTTTTCTGACCCGACTAAAAGAAATTAGATTACATTACAAGTTCGA
>CAVKMC010000092.1:0-7345 GCA_963657285.1 Agathobacter sp. | reverse complement strand
GGCGCGTTTGACTGCTTCGTCATAGCTTTGAGCTCGGAGCCTGGAGCTTGGAGCTTCATTGGCGTCAGTGGGCATGTTTGGCGGTGGAGGCATGGAGCTCCGCGCACCTGCTTCGTCATAGCTAGGAGCTATGAGCTATGAGCTGGGAGCTTCGTTAGTGTCAGTAGGCACACTGAACGGTAGCGTCTAGAAATACGCCCGCTTACCTATTAGCTCAAGGCTTCACCGCCGAGCATGCCTACTGACGCCAACGAAGCTCCAAGCTCCAAGCTAAAAGCTCAAAGCTATGGCGAGGCAGGTATCCACCTCCGTCTAAGCTCTCAGCAATTCGTCAAGCACTACCAGCGCCGCGGCGGTCTCTATGACCGGGATGGCTCTGGGGATGATGCAGGGGTCGTGGCGGCCGCCGATGGTGAGGAGCGTGTCCTTCTCTTCGGTGACGTTCACGGTGCGCTGCTCTTTGCCAATGGAGGCGGTGGGCTTGATGGCCAGACGGAAAATCACGGGATTCCCATTGGAGATGCCGCCCAGGATGCCGCCGTTGTGATTCTCGGTGATGGTGACTTTCCCATCTACATATGTCATGGGGTCATTGGCCGCGGAGCCTCGCATTTCCGAAAGCGCAAAGCCGTCGCCAAATTCGATGCCCTTCACTGCGGGGATGGAGAACATCATGTGAGAGAGCTCGCTTTCCAAGGAGTCGAAGAAGGGATCGCCCAGGCCCACAGGGAGCCCGGTGATCATGCACTCCACGACGCCGCCTACCGAGTCCTCTTCCGCTTTGGCGGAAAGGATGGCTTCTTCCATTTTCTTTCCCGCTTCCTTGTCAAGGACCGGGAGCTTTTGCTTCGCCAGGGCCGCGAAGGCTTCCGCGCTCTCGCCCATGGGATTGAAGCGGCGATCCTTAATGCCCGCCACATTCTCTGCATGGGCACCGATGTGAATGCCCTTGGCTGCTAGGACCTGCCGCGCGATGGCGCCGGCAAAGGTCAAGGGCGCGGTGATGCGGCCGGAGAAATGGCCGCCGCCGCGATAGTCCTGGAAGCCCTTGTATTTCACCCGGCCGGTGTAGTCCGCGTGCCCCGGCCGCATGGTGTCCCGCAGGATGTCGTAGTCCGAGGAATGCTGGTTGCTATTTCTGATTTCCATGGCCAAGGATGTGCCGGTGGTGTGGCCATTGAAAAAGCCGGAAAGGATTTCGAAAGCATCCTTCTCCTTTCGCGGCGTGGCCATAGCAGAGCTCCCCGGCGCCCGGCGAGCCATTTCTTTTTTGATTTCTTCCCAGTCGATGGCGATCCCCGCCGGGAGCCCATCGATCACGCAGCCGATGGCCGTCCCGTGGGATTCACCAAAGATGGTGACCTTCAATGTCTGTCCAAATGTATTGCTCATACAGACTCCTTATAGTGAGAGATTGGGGAAATTTATATTTTCTATTGTAGCATAGGTTTCGAAGAAATATGGCTGTCCGTTTAGTAATTAGTGATCAGTAAACCTCTTCCATCACATAATCCCCCTTCTCATCCAAGTGTCCCGTAAGCTGCAGAAGCGCGGGGGCGTCGATGGCGTCGATGTAGAGGGATTTGCCGCGCTGCATGCCACTGGCTGTGCCGTAGGCAGTCTTGAACTGTTTCCAATTCGGCGACCATTCGGCGTAGACCCCGGCGGCCTTGGCGAGGGCGATGGCAGGGAGATACACGCGGCCATCTTTTTCGTAGGCGAAGAAATTCTGTTTCACGCCCTTCACATAGAGGTCATAGACCTTCGCCACTTCGCGGGGCTGGCCATCGGAGGCTTTGATGGCGCTCTCGATGGCGCTGTCTTCCTCGAGGCCCGACACGCCGAAGGGAATCATTTTATTTCTCACATCCATCACGGTCAAAGGCTGGATCCGGTAGCCATCGGGATAGATGTAGTAACGCACGTAATGGTCGCTGTCCTTCTGCACCACCACGCGCTCGTACTTGATGTCCACGGGGATGCCCTTCACGATGTGGTCGAAGAGATCCTCCACGTCCTTCTCGTACATGCGGACGCACCCGTGGGAGGCGTAGTTGCCGATGGAACGAGGCGAATTGGTGCCGTGAATGCCGTAGTTCCCGCCGAGGCCGATCCAGCGATAGCCCAGGGGGCAGTCCGGGCCCGAGGGCACCTCCACCGTGGGATTCTCCGGGTCGATCCATGTGGGATTCTTCTCCATGGAAACCACTTTCCTTCGGCCGATGGGCGTTGGCGAGGAGGGCTTCCCCGGTGCCACAGGATACATGCGGATGCCCACGTCGCCCTGGTACAGGGTCAAGAGACGGCTGGCCAAATTGATTTCGATCCTTTTGTCTTCAAAGGCCGGCTTCCTCGACGCGGTCTCCTTCACTTCTTTAGAAATAGAAGTCCCCGGCTGCACGGCAGCCTTCTCCTTGGCCTCCGCCATCCCCACAGCAGAAAGTGCCGCGCAAAGAGACATGGCCCATACGATTTTCTTTATCAATCCAATCCCACCTTTGCTTTGTGTCGTGAATTACGGTTGAGGGTTTGTAGTCGGTGGACACTTTTGTAGTCGGTAGTCGGTGGTCGGTAGTCAGTACGCGTTTGGCTGCTCAGCCAAATAAGCCAAGCCCTCTTCGCTGAAAAAGGAGCGACGGACACCTTTTCGGAAAAAAGGCATATGCACCTCAGCGCGATTGCGTCAAATGCGTACCGACTACCGACTACCGACTACCCCATCGACTTACATTTCATCCATTATACCACGGTGGAAAGAGAAAGGAACTGGCAAAAATGACAGGGTAGGAGAAAGGGATAAGGGATATGATTTTAGTGAGGAGTGAGGAGTTAGGAGTGAGGAGTGAGGAGTGAAGGTGCGCCGCACAATTCATAAAGCGGCGCAAGCTTTCAGATTTGACGCACTTACCTGCTTCCCCACTACCGTTAGCCGTATAACCGTGTATTCGTGCTTCGGATAACGGGAACTAAGCTACATCAAAGCAGGACGGTGCTCCATTTCCCGCAATCGTCAAAAGAGTCGGTTAACGGTTATACGGTTAACGGTTAACGGTAGTAGGGAGAGAGGCACGCGCGTTCCCCTATTTTAAAACTCGCGCCGCTTTCCAATTTGACGCGGCGCACCACCACTCCTCACTCCTCACTCCTCACTTCCGCCTCACCCCTTCGTCTTCACCACTCGCACTCTTCCGGTATACATGGCCACTATGATTTGGTATTCGTACTTTAAGTCTTTGGTGCGAAGGAACATGGAGTATTTCGAATTGACATCGGTGCCGGCGAAGGTGTCCTTGCGGAATGTGATTTTGAGACTGCCGCCGGCCACCACATTTTTGTGAAGCTTTCCCTTCGGCGTGATCATCTTTGTGCCGCGCTTGGTCTCGTAGACCACACGGCCATCGGATTCGCCATTGCAGTAGAATGTAACGGTGGACGAGGAAATGCCATCGCTACCGCTCCGAGCTTCCATTTCCGCCTCTCGAATAGCGCTGGCGAGCTCCGCCGCCGCCATATCCAGCTGCCGCCCCTCTTGCCAGTCCCACAAAACAGGCACAGCAAAAGCACTGGCAAGCCCCAGGATGAGGAGCACGACCAGTGCTTCAACCAAAAGAAATCCACGCAAAGAGTGGCGCAAGGCCCATCGTCTTTTCAAGTACATAGGTCACCAGCCCTCCCATCGCGATGAATGGCGCGAATCGGATTTCCATAGAAATAAAAAATTTTCCCCGCGCCGCGCTTGCGCCCACATAGAGGAGCGCAAGCATCGCCGAGAGCCACAGCGAGAGGAGCGCGCCCACGGGACTGAGCCACGCCGCCGCAGCCGCTGCAAGAAGGATATCGCCCTCGCCCAAGGATTTCCGAGAAATCACATAAAGGAGTCCGTATATCAAAACCGTAAGCCCTGCGGCGAGAAGACCTTCCCAAAGAAATCCGCCGGACCAGGAGAGGGAGAGGCCGCAGAGAAAAAGGAGCAGACTACAGCCATCAGAAATATATCCGCTCCGCCAGTCCTCGATGGCGGGAAATAAAAGGAGCGGCCCATAGCACCAGGGGAGCCAGGGTATTTCCAACCAAAGCCCCAGGCCCCAAAGGAGGAGGCAGAGGAGAGCTATGATTTCCCTCTTTCCCATCTACGCCGCCTCCTTCCGTTGGAAATGTAACGCCCGGTAACCATGTAACCGTGTAACCGTTAACCGATAACCGATAACCGACTCCGTTACCGTTAGTGCGCACGGTTACCGGTTAACGGTTAACGGAGAACGGTCATGGGGAAGCAGTCAAACGCGTACTGATCACTGACCATCGATTACCGATTACCGATAACCGTTAACCGTGCGCGCTTAGGCTTGTGTGCAAGCCCCCTGCCCCCTTCCAGTAATGCTATTAAGTTAAGCATTTTTAAATACCAGCAGGTAAAATAATTACTTAACTCAAGCGTCAAAAGGTAGCCCCTTGGAGAAGGGGCGCGCGTTAGCGGAGGATAGAAGTGCCTCGCAAGAGGCACAATCAGCGAGAGGGTAAGCTGCAAAAATTTACACAAAAGGTAGTATGCATGAGGCTAGTGCTGATTATGCGCCTTGCGGCGCATTTCTATCCGGCGCTATCGCGCGACCCTTCTCCAAGGGTCTACTCCCGTAAGGCTAGAGCAACAAATCGCTGCTAAACCTCAGCATAAACAACTTCACTTAATACCATTACCTTCCAGAGGAAGGGGGTAAAAGGCGACGGGTGAGACCAGCGCCAAACGCGTACTGACCACCGATTACCGATTACTGATTACCGTATAACCGATAACCGATAACCGTTAACCGACTCCGTTACCGTTAGTGCGCACGGTTACCGGTTACCGGTTATCGGTTATCGGTCGTGCCGAAGCAGGCAAACGCGCATGCCCCTGCCTCCGCTGCACAGCATGCCTACCGGACACCAACGAAGCTCCTAGCTCCTAGCTCAAAGCTATGACGAAGCAGGTACGCGCGCTCCGACCACTAACTACTGATCACTGATCACTAATCACTGACCACTATTTCCCCACACGTATTTCTTCCTGGTCACGAAGAGGAGGATTCCCATCCCTGTGGCGGTGATGAGCCAGCTCACGGGGTAGACGGTCATGAGGGTAGTGAAGTCCGGGGAGAGAGGAAAGACTGTGAGCACATAAATGATGCGGGAGCCGCAGATGCCGAAGACTACGATCAGCGCCGGCATGAGAGAATTGCCGAAGCCGCGCAGGTATCCGGAAATCATTTCTATGATCAGATTCAAAGGCTCGGCGAGAACGATGAAGGCCATGCGGATCATGCCGAAGGCCACCACCGACGGGTCGCCATTGAAGAGGGAGAGCAGTGGCACGCCGAAAATATAGAGCGGCGCACTGAAAAGGATGGTGACCACCAGATTCTGCCCGGTGGTGATGAGCCCCACCCTACGGCAACGGGCCATGTCGCCGGCGCCAAAGTTTTGTCCCACGAAGGTGGTGCAGGTCTGGCCGAAGGCGTTGATGAAGATGTACACCATGATTTCCAGATTGAAAGCCGCCGCCGACGCCGCCATCACATCGGCGCCCAGGCTATTGATGGCGCTCTGGATGACGATATTCGAAAGGCAGAAGACCGCCCCCTGCAGCCCCGCCGGCGAGCCGATGCGAAGGATTTCCTTCAGGATGGACATATGGAGCTTGAGTTTTGCAAAGGACAAGTGAATCCTAGACGGCGTGTGCGAGAGGAAAAAGAGCAGCATGGCCGCCGAGAGGAAATTGGAGCAGGTGGTGGAAATCGCCACCGCCTTGACGCCCTGTCCGCCCCATACCACCAGGCCGTAGGTGACGATCACCTTCACCACGCCGGAAATCGCCAGACACATCAAGGGCGTGCGAGTGTCCCCTTGGCTTCGGAAAATGGAGGACGTGAAATCGTACATCAAAATTCCCGGCAGCGCCAGGAAAATGATGCGAAGGTAGTCGAGGGACATGTCCATCAATTCCTCGGGCACCTGCAAGAAGGTAAGGAGCGGCACCGCCGCCATTTCACTGGCTGCTACCAAGACGAGGCCTGCCAGGAGCGCGAAAAGGACCGCCGTGTGCACCGCCTTCTCGATGCCTTCCTTATTTCCTTGTCCCGTGAATTGGGAAATCACCACATTGGCGCCCAAAGAAACTCCAATAAAAAAAGTGACGATGAAGCCAATGACCGGCGCGTTGCTTCCCACCGCCGCCATGGCCTCCTTCCCCACAAACTGCCCCACGATCACCGTGTCGATGACGTTGAAAATCTGCTGCAGAAATCCCGTCAGCGCTAGAAATAGGGCAAAGGTGAGCGTTTTATTTCCAATAGACCCGTGGGTCATGTCGATGTGTTTCATGTGTTCTCCTTGTGACGTTGGTGGTTTAGGGATAAGGTGCGCTTACCTGCTTCCTCATAGCTTTGAGCTTTTAGCTTGGAGCTTGGAGCTCCGCAAGTGTCAGGTAAGCATGCTTCACGGGAACACAATGCCTCTAACGCATAGCATACACACTGACACCAATAGAGCTCCAAGCTCCAAGCTCATAGCTCCTAGCTATGACGAAGCAGGTAAACGCTTCTTATCTTTACACCAGCCACTCCACCACGCCCGTCTCAATATCATACACCGCCGCGGTCACCTGCTCATGCTGGAGAATGGCGTCGTCCTCGCGGGCGAAGGCGGCGCGGATTTCCTGTGCTGCCGAGAGGGCATTGAGGACGCAGGCCTTCTTCGGATCCTTTTCCTCGCCGATGGCCTTCTTCACCGAGTCGGTGATGTAGCGGATGTGTCCGTCCGCGTCACCATGGAGCGCCGCACCTACGGCGCCGCAATGGGTATGGCCCAGCACAAGGACGAGAGGACTTTTCAAATGAGACACGGCGTACTCGATGGACCCCAACTGGTGGGAGTCGATCACATTACCCGCGATGCGGATGGTGAAGAGCTCGCCCAAGCCGCAGGAAAAAATAATTTCCGGCACCACCCGCGAGTCCGCGCAGGCGATCACCACCGCCTTCGGACTCTGCCCCTTCGAGAGCCGCTCCCGGCAAAGGGCCGACACATCGCCGGAGAAGCCGCCGCTTTTCACGTAGGCCAGGTTCCCTGCTTTCAGTTCGTCTATGACTTTCATCGCTGCTGTACTCATGATGCGATCCTTTCTGCTTGAGATTTCGTAGTCGGTAGTCGGTAGTCGGGACGTGCTTGACTGCTTCGCCATAGCTAGGAGCTTTTAGCTTGGAGCTTGGAGCTCTGTTGGAGTCAGTAAGCATGCTAAGCTGTCGAGACAGGTAGACGCGTATGCCTCTAGCCGCTACCGCCCAGTGTGCCTACTGACTCTAGCCAA
>CAVKMC010000091.1:0-7372 GCA_963657285.1 Agathobacter sp. | reverse complement strand
AGTGAGGAGTGAGGAGTGGTGGTGCGGCGCACAAGTTAAGAAGCGCCGCAAATTTGGAAGAGGGTGCATTTTCCTGCTGTCTCACTACCGTTATCCGTTTACCGTGTAACCGTTTACCGGCTCTTTTCCCGATAGCGAGCCATGGAGCGATGCACTTTCGACGAAAGCGTTTATCACTCCATTTCCCGTTGACCTAAGCATGTCGGTTATCGGTTATACGGTAAACGGTAATCGGTAATGGGGAGGCAGGTACGCGCGTTTCCTATTCTAAAAACTCGCGCCGCTTTATGAATTGTGCGGCGCACCGCCACTCCTCACTCCTCACTCCTCACTCCTAATTCCTTACTTTGGGGAAACGCGCCCCGACCACCGACCACCGACTACCGACTACTAACTCCCAATCACTATTGACACTCCCTCCCACCCGTGATACCCTATAGTCACAACTTAGAAATACAGCAGGACTGACGGATGAGTGGAATGGACCACGTGGACTGCGGTATTTGAAATGAAGAGCCGACCGTCTGGGCAGGAAAACTGCCTAGGCGGTTTTTCTATTTCTATTTCCAAAAAGAGTGCTATTATCACTTTTTGTTCTTATGATATAATCTAAAGTGATAGCATTTCTTTTTCACGAAGGGAGATAAGACATGTTGACAGACATCGAAATTGCACAGAAAGCAGAAATGAAGCCGATCGCAGAAATCGGGGCGAAGGTAGGCATCCCGGCAGAGGATCTGGAAAACTACGGCCACTACAAAGCCAAGGTTTCCTTGAAGCTCACCCGCGAATTGGAAAATAAACCGGAAGGCAAGCTGATCCTGGTGACTGCGATTTCCCCGACCCCGGCCGGCGAAGGGAAGACCACCACCACCGTAGGCCTGGGCCAGGCGCTCTCGCAGCTGGGCAAGAAGACCATGATCTGCCTGCGCGAACCGTCCCTGGGACCCTGCATGGGCATCAAGGGCGGCGCTGCCGGCGGCGGCTACTCCCAGGTGGTTCCCATGGAAGACATCAATCTCCATTTCACCGGTGACCTCCATGCTATCACCGCGGCGCACAACCTTCTGGCAGCTATGGTGGACAACCACATCCAGCAGGGAAATGAATTGGGCATCGACCCGCGCCGTGTGGTGTGGGGCCGCGTGATGGATATGAATGACCGCGTGCTGCGTCACATCGTGGTAGGCCTGGGCGGTAAGCCAAATGGCATCCCCAGAGAAAGCGGCTTCGATATCACCGTCGCTTCCGAAGTCATGGCGATCCTCTGCCTGGCCGGCTCCATCCGCGATATGAAGGAACGCTTCGCAAAGATCATCGTAGGCTACACCTATGACAATAAGCCGGTCACCGCCGGCGACATCCACGCCGAAGGCGCGATGGCAGCTCTCATGAAGGACGCCCTGAAACCAAATCTGGTACAGACCTTGGAGCATGTGCCGGCCTTCATCCACGGCGGCCCCTTCGCAAACATCGCTCACGGCTGCAACTCGGTCCTGGCGACAAAGACCGCGCTGCACCTCTCTGACTACGTAGTCACCGAAGCAGGCTTTGGCGCTGACCTGGGCGCAGAGAAATTCTTGGACATCAAGTGCCGTTTCGCCGGCCTTTCTCCGGATGCGGCCGTCCTGGTAGCCACCATCCGCGCACTCAAGATGAATGGCGGCAAAGGCAAGAACGAGCTCACCGAATCCGATCCGGAAGCGGTGAAGAGAGGCCTGCCGAACCTGATGCGTCATATTTCCAATCTGAAGAAATTCGGCCTCCCCATCGTGGTGGCTCTGAATATGTTCCCCTCTGACACCGCGGAAGAGAAGAAGGTCATCGAAGACGCTTGCGGGCAGGCCGGCGTAGCCGTGGCTGAGTCCACCGTCTTCGTAGACGGCGGCAAGGGCGGCATCGACCTGGCAGAGAAGGTCCTCGCAGCTATCGATGAAGGCGCAAGCTACCACCCGCTCTACGACACCAAGCTGTCTCTTAAAGAAAAAATCGAAACCATTGCCAAGGAAATCTACGGCGCTGCCAATGTGGCTTACGATCCCACCGCAGCGAAGGAACTCTCGCACATCGAGGAAATGGGATTTGCCCATGTGCCGGTCTGCATCGCCAAAACTCCGGCATCCTTCTCCGATGATCCAAGCCTGCTTGGCGCACCCTCGGGCTTCACCCTCCACGTGAGAGAAGCCCGCATCGCAGCCGGCGCCGGCTTCGTGGTGGTACTGACCGGTAAGGTCATGACCATGCCGGGTCTCCCGCGCCGTCCGGCGGCAGAACGCATTGATGTAGATGATGAAGGAAATATTACGGGGCTCTTCTAATGACAAAGATACTAGACGGAAAAGAAACAGCGGCGGCTCTGAAAGAAACACTGACCGCGCGCCTCGCAGCACTTCGCGAGAAACATTATGAACCGAAGCTCGCCATCGTCCTGGCCGGAAGCAGCAAGCCCTCCGCCATGTACGCCAGCTTCATGCAGAAGGTGGCCGGTAGCTACGGCATCGACGCCGGCATATTCAAAGCCAGCGATGACGTGACCGAAGACGAATTGGCGGATCTTATCACCGCCCTTAGCCATGACCCCACTGTCACCGGCATCCTCATGATGATGCCGCTCCCCAAGGGCATCAATGAAGAAAAGATGATCGCCTGCATTCATCCGGACAAGGATGTGGATGGCCTCACAGAAATCAACGCCGGCCGCCTCACCGCCGGCAAGCGCGGCCTCTTTGGCTGCACACCGAGAGCCGTCATGGCGCTCCTTGCGCACTATGACATTCCTCTGGACGGCAAGAAGGCGGTGGTCATCGGCCGAAGCAATGTCATCGGGAAACCGGTGTCCCTCATGCTTCTCCAGAAGAACGCCACCGTCACCATCTGCCACTCCCACACCAAGGACATCGCCTCCATCACCAAGGACGCTGACATCCTGGTGGCAGCGGTGGGCCATGCGAACTATGTGACCAAGGATATGGTGAAGGAAGGCGCTGTCGTCATCGACGTGGGCATCAACCGCGTAGACGGCAAGACCGTAGGCGACGTAGACTACGAAGCAGTCAGCGAAGTAGCCTCCGCCATCACCCCGGTCCCCGGCGGCGTAGGCAGCGTCACCACCACCATGGTGATCGAAAACATCATCGCCGCAGGCGAAACGCTTTCGGGAAAATAAGAAAAAAGGAAAGGAGCGGAAACGCTCCTTTTTAGTTGGCATGATTAACGCTATCGGTTTAGTGGTCGGTGATCGGTGATCGGGCCGCGCTTACCTGCTCCCTCATAGCGAGGAGCTTTTAGCTTTTAGCTTGGAGCTTAACCAGTGTCAGTAGGCACGCCATACAATGGCGGCGAGAGTATTTCGCTCGCTTTCATCCAATGCCGTTAACTACAAAGTGACGCAATCAGAGCTCCAAGCTCATAGCTCATAGCTTCAAGCTATGGCGAAGCCGGTAAGCGCGCCCCGACTACCGACTACCGACTACCGACTACGAAACCGATAGCGTAAAAAATATTTTTCCAAAAACGTGTAAATTCTCTCCGCCATCCGATAGTATTTCTTGGAAAGAGGAAATGATTCCTCCCGGGAGCCAAGGCTCTCCCAACCGCCGATTTCCTTCAGCGCAGACCCTAAGGGAAAGGAAATCGGCGAAGGGAGAGCGGCGGCAGATCTGGAATCGCCTCATCCCTCCTAAAGGTGTGCTAGCCGCCCGAAGGAGTTTGTAAGACCAAAACAAAAAAGGCCCTTCAAAAAGGTTTATGCTCTATGCAGGTCGCTTTTGGACGACAAGCAGTAGCACGAAGTTCGGGCGGCTTTCCGCCTGGAACCGCGAAATGTGCTGGCGCCGATTTCAATGCTTCTTCATAGCCCCTCTGGCCCATCCGGGCCTTTTTGGCGTGCGGAAGGCGTGCGTATCTGCTTCGCCATAGCTTGGAGCTTTGAGCTAGGAGCTTGGAGCTCTGTTAGAGGCACTAGGCATGCTTGGTAATAGATTTGAGTGGTCGAGCGTATGGCTTTATGTCTCTACCGTATAGCATGCCTACTGCCTCGATCCAAGCTCCCAGCTCCCAGCTAAAAGCTCCAAGCTATGAGGAAGCAGGTATCCGCGCTTTTATTCTCGCCCCACCGGAACATAAGCGAAAATTATTTGTTTGACAATATAATATTTATAATGCATAATAATATGCACAAACAACAATAACGAAAATCCAATGAACTTCATAGGGGGAGAACTTGAGTGGGCGCGGGACGCCTTTTTCGAGTTCTCCTTTTTTGATGCACGGATGGTTATTGTGAGCAGAAGCGATCGCGCCTACGAAGGGCGGGACTGTGCTTTCTGCGGATTCAAAAGAGAGAGGGTCTCTGATGATGAAAAAGGAAATGAAATGGTTGGTATTGGGCGCATTGTTAACTGGTCTTATCGGGGGGGTAAACGGTAACGCTAATGCAGAGGAAGCCGTGTATGAACTGAATCCGGTAGTGGTGACAGCCAACAGAACCGAAAAGGCTGATATTGATGTACCGGCTACAACAACTATTATCACGGCTGAAGATATTCAGAAAAAAGGATATATTAGCGTATTTGATGCATTGGAACACACAATCGGCGTAGATAGCTATAATTACAGTGCTGGTGGTGGTGACGATTTGGGTGGTTCGCAGAGTCGTTTCTATATCCGCGGCATGGACAAAGGAACTTTGGTCCTCGTGAATGGTGCGCCTATCAATGTAATGAATTATAGCTCCACAGAAGGTGTACCGATTGATGCTGTCGAAAAAATTGAGGTCATCAAAGGCTCGAATTCTGTGATGTATGGTGCAGAAGCTATGGGCGGCGTTGTCAATATTATTACAAAGCGCGGCGGTAAACCAAGTGCTTCTATTTCTGCTAAGTATGGCAATTATGAATCGGGATACCAGGTCGGCGTTACCGGTGAAGGATACACCGCATTTTTTACTCGTGACTTCTCCGATACGCTTGATAATGCAGCACAGATTTTCCCGAAATCTTCGTATAACTGGACCAATGGAAAAGGGAGAAAGAGTAGTCTTTATGTATCCACTCAGCTGACAGATAAATTGAGCTTGGATTGGTCTCATGTAGATAAAAATAAAAAACGGGCGGCTTATAAAGTTTCCAACGGAAAGAAAACAGATCAGTATTACAGCTATGGTTTGTATGATTATGATTCCCAGAGAAATAATATCAATTTGATCTATGATGATAAAGATAGTGAATTCAAATCTGTCTTGGCTTATAATAACCGTCGAATTGATACGAGACAGTTTAAATCCGGTAAGGCTCCTGCTGTTAGAGGGACGAACTACAATGTATATGGCATCACCTTTGATAATCAAAAGACTTGGCATTTCAATGACGGAAAGGACAGCCTGACCAGTGGGTTGACTTTTAGAAGAGAACACTATAAATCCTTGGCTACGCCTACAGACAGAATTCATAGAGATGCCTATAGCTTGTTCTCCTCCTATGACCATCGATTCAATGATAAGCTTTCTACCATTATTGGTGTGCGGGGTGAATTTGTAAAAGCCAATGGATGGGATAAAGAACAGAATGTATTCCTTCCGCAGTGGCAGATGCTCTACAAAGTTAATAAAAATTGGAGCGTGTATTCCAATATCGGCAAATCCTTTGATATGCCGGCTATCAATTCCAAGTATTATTCTACGAAGGTGCACAATTTCAACATTCAGCCACAGGAAGGTTGGAGTTATGAACTGGGAACCAAATTTATCAATGATAAGGATAGCGTGAAGGTTGCCATTTTCCATATGGATGTGGACAATTATTTCAAGTGGGTTAAAGAAAATGAAATATTGTCTGGTGGCAATGCCAGCATGAATGTACAAATCAATGGCGGGAAATTTAAGAATACCGGTATCGAGGCAGAATGGGTACATACGATTAACGAAAATTGGCAGTATAATGTGGGACTAACTTTCTCGAATCCTAAGCTCAAGAGTCCTTATGTGGAAGGGCACAGAAATGAATGGTTGCAGGAAGCTGCTAAAGTACAGGGAAATGTGGGTGTACAGTATAGCAATCAGAAGTGGAATGCCAATTTGAATTTGTTCGTAACTGGCGATAGAGAATATTCTTACTACACCAAAGAAGGTACTATTGCAAAAACCAAGGGAACTTATGATCATTCAATCCCAACACGGATCAATTTGACATCGGCTATTTCTTACGCGCCGAACGCTAATCAGAAAATTTCTCTGAATATGTACAACTTGCTTGATCGACATAACTGTATCAACGAAAACGAGAACTGGGATCTTCCTTTCAACTGGACATTGACCTATAAATATTCCTTCTAATTGGTAATCAAAAAGCGGCTGGCAGCTTGCGCTGTCGGCCGCTTTTCGGAGAGGAGCTATGCGGAAACGGATTTGTATTTTATTTCTTCTGCCATTCCTGGTGCTGGGGCTTTTCGGCTGCGCCGTCAGGCCGACTTCGAAGGGGGACGGGCGGGTGGTAGTAGATGGTGCGGGGCGGCGGGTAGCGCTTCCCGCGCGTCCTTGTCGCATTGTATCGCTGACCTATGGGACTGATGAAATATTGATGGATCTGGTGGAGCCGGGGCGCATCGCGGCGCTTTGCAAGTATGCAGGCGATGAGGACATCACCTTCGTCACGAAAGAGGAGCGGGACAAGGTGGGTCGTGTGGTGGATGGCGAAGCAGAGGGGGTCCTGGCCTTGAAGCCTGATCTGTTGCTGGCATCGCCTTCCACGCCACCGCAGGTGGTGGAGATCCTCGCCTCCTCCGGCGTTCCTGTCTATGTGTCGGAAATTCCTGTGACCTATGAGGGGATGAAGGGGAAGGTCCGCGGCGTCGCAGAGGCGGTGAATGAGAAGGAGAAGGGGGGAGCCTTGGTGAGTGATATGGACGCACGGCTTGCCGCCCTGGAGAAGAAGCTCTCGACCATCCCGCCATCCGAGGAGCGGACGGCCTTGGGACTTTCCTTTCGTGGCATCTTAGGGAAGAAGGGAAGTCTCTTCTCCGATGTGCTACGGCTCGCTCACGTGCGGGACGGCGCGGCGATGTACGAGATCCCGAAAGGTGCCAGCGCCTATATTTCTCTGGAAATCCTTCCGAAAATCGATCCCGATGTGATTCTCCTTCCCACCTGGCGGGTGCGTGCAGAGGACGACCCGAAGGAGTTTGCCGATGGTCTTTTAAAAAATCCGGCTTTCCAAGACATCAAAGCCATAAAAAATGGGCGGCTCATCCCATTTCCTGAAAAGTACAAGTATGTGATGAGCCACCACGTAGTGGATGCCATAGAGGCCGCGGCGAAGGCGGTGTATCCGGAGGTATGTGACTAGACGTTATCAGTTTAGGAATTAGAAAGCAGCGG
>CAVKMC010000090.1:0-7501 GCA_963657285.1 Agathobacter sp. | reverse complement strand
AAAAATTGTGTCAGAGGGATAAGATTCTCTTACCTGCCTCGTCATAGCTTTGAGCCTGGAGCTTGGAGCTTGGAGCTCCATTGGATTCAGTAAGCATACTTGACAGCAGCAGCAGGGAGCAAGACCATGCCCTCATCTCATCACAACGTAGTTGCATGACCAAAGACACTAGCAGAGCTCCAAGCTCCCGGCTCCCAGCTCCTAGCTATGAAGAAGCAGTCAAACGCCTTCCCCTACTCATTCCACCCCTTACACACATCCACCCAGCCTTGGGACTTGGCGTAGATTTCCAGCTCTTCGATGGAGAGCTTCACCGCGCTGTGGTCCGTGCCGGCGGCGGGGTAAACGATATCGAAGCGCTTGAGCGACACGTCCAGATACACCGGCACATGGGGCGGCAGCGTGAAGGGGCACACACCGCCGGGGCGATGGCCGATGTATTTCTCGCAGTCCGCGCCGGGGATCATCTTCGCTTTTTTATGAAATGTCATTTTAAATTTGTGGTTATCCACCCGCGCGTCGCCGGCCACCACCACAATGAGCGGCGCCTCATCCAGGAGGAAGGACATGGTCTTTGCGATCCGCGCCTCCTCGGTGCCCAAAGCCTTAGCCGCAAGCGCCACCGTAGCCGAGGACTCCTTCAAATCCAAACACCTTTCGCCCAAGCCAAAGGCGTCGAAATATGCTTTTACTTTTTCAAAGGACATAGTTTTCTTCTTTCATAAAACACAGTGGGAGGTTCTAGGAAAAAATCCACAAGGGATAAGGGATAAGGGATACGGTCCGCGTACCTGCCTCGTCATAGCTTGGAGCTTGGAGCTGGGAGCTGGGAGCCCGGCTAGTGTCAATAGGCATACTGCTCGGTAGGGACAAAAGCTCTCGCGCGCCCACCTCGCTTCAGGACTCCAGCGCCAAGCGTGCCTACTGGCGCCAATAAAGCTCCAGGCTCCGAGCTATGGCGAAGCAGTCAAACACGCTAATTTCCAAATTTGCGGCGCTTCTTAATTTGTGCGCCGCACCACCACTCCTCACTCCTAACTCCTAACTTTTGAAATATGCCGCCCCCGACGCCACGACCACCACCGCGTACTTCACGCCAGCCGGCATGAAGAGGTCCGCCACCATGTAGAGAAGGATGAGCACCGCCGTGAGCTCTCTTCCCCGCGGCGCGGAGAGGCAGCGCTGGCCCCAGGAGGCGAAGAGAATCGTATTTCCCAAGACCGACATGAGAAGCCACACGCCGCCCACCGCCCAAGGCATCACATCAGGCGATAAATGAAGCAGATACAGCCCCGTCATGGATGCAATACCCAGGATGATAATACCCGCGGCCAAAAGAAATCGTTTCAAAAAAGTTTTGCGGGAAATCGATTTCCTCATGTCTAAAGACAAATGGAAATGCCAAGCCGCGAAAAGAATCGCCGCCACCGCGGCGTACTGGAGAATGAAAAACAGATTGGCTTGATTTTGCGTCATATTGACTCCTTCGTTCTAGGGATAGGGGATAGGGGCCACTTACCTGCTTCGTCATAGCTAAGAGCTTGGAGCTTGGAGCTCGGAGCTCGGCTAGTGTCAGTAGGCATGCTAAGCAGTAAAGGCGCGAGCCACCTTACTCGCTTGAGCGAAACGTAGTTAAATAGCAAGTGTCGCTAGTCGAGCTCCAAGCTCCAAGCTGAAAGCTCCTAGCTATGACGAAGCAGGCAAGCACGCCTTATCCCTTATCCCCACTACTCGTACTCCGCCACCTCGATGAGATTCCCATCGGGATCCCGAAGGTAAATGCTCCGCATCGCGCCGCGAGCGCCGGTGCGGGAGACGATCTTTGTTTCCATCGGCGCCCCCTTGGCCAAGAGCTCCTCATACACATTCTCGATGGGGTTCTCGGTGATGATGCAAAGGTCGATGGTCCCGGGCTTGGGATCTGCCGCCGCCGGCTGGAACTCCCCGGGCTTTTGATGCACATTGATCTTGCAGCAGCCGAAGTGAAAGGCATAGCGCCCCTCCTTCTCCACCACCTCCATGCCCAGGATGTCTCTATAAAAATGAATGCACGCGGCAAGGTCCGCCGTGGTCAGTACGATATGGTCAAAGTTCACTAATTTCATAGTCGCCTCCTATAACGCTTCTATTGTAAAGGGTTTTCCGGGAAGGCGCAAGGATAGAGGCGCAAGCCGCAGTCAATGGTCAAGAGTCTATTCCTATGAATTTCCCAAAATAAAAACCGCGGACATCTCCGCGGATTTTATTTTGGAAAATTCAAAATCACTCAGCCAAATGATTTTACCAGCTTGTACCTTGCGTATCGTTTCGCTTCATTTGGTAAAGACATATTCCTCAATGCAATTCATTTTAATTCGATTTAATTCAATAATTGAATTAAAAGTGAATTGAGTTGAATTGAATTCCATTTCCCCCATCAAAAAACCGCGGATCACTCCGCGGTTTTGTTTTATCTTCTGATTTTCTTTTCTACTTTCTTCTCCACCGGTTTGGCGCCGGGCTTCCCATGGCCCAGGCTACCGGTCTTGGCGATCTTCTTAGCGGTCATGTACCAGGCCGGAGATTTCTCTGTGCACTTATTCTGCACCACGGTGCTGTCCTTGGGGAATTGCTTTTTGTAATTTTCCATCGCCCGGCGCGCGTTCACCTTTTCATCCTTGGAAATGGTTTCAAAGGAGAAGCCCACCTTCCAGGAAAAGACCATCATGGCGATGGGATAGACGACAAGGTAGATGTCGTCACAGAAATAGCAAGCAGCGATGAGCGCGAGGCCGCCGACGATGGAGAGGACGGTAACGCCGGTCTGTACCATCACTGTCTTTTTGAAATCCGGATCCATGTGGGCGAGCCAGATATTTCCGCTAGACTGGAAGTAGTGGATAAATTCCGGATTGCGCAGCATGCGGTCCTTTTTATTGTGATCCAAAATCTGTTTCACAATGTTCGCCACATTCTGCTTAAACTTCATGGTGCGATAGTTGAATACAATCAAAAGCGTGGTGATGAGCGCGATGAAAATCATGCTCGAGGTAGATCCTTCCATCATTCATTCTCCTTTGCGGTTTAGTTTTCTCTATTATACGGGGTGGGCGTGCGAGGTTCAAGGGATTTTATGAAAAGGGTTCGAGGACAAGCTAAAGTGAGGAGTGAAGAGTGAGGAGTAGCGGTGCGCCGCATCAATTCATATAGCGGCGCGAGTTTTAAAATTGCGAAGCCCACTTTTTTACCTCCTTCCCCTGGAAGGAGGGGGACCGCGTTAGCGGTGGAGGTTAGCCGCAGAGATGGCCTTCTGTGAATACCAACCCCCGCCCTTCGGGCCCTCCCCCTTCCATAGGAAGAGGGTCTAAGCGGAGTGGCTTCGCCTTTTTTATAAGCGGCGCTTCTTAATTTGTGCGCCGCACAACCACTCCTCACTCCTCACTCCTCACTCCTAACTTTCTTTTCATCCCCACCACGATCCCCAACCGCTCCGCCTCGCCGGCGCGCATTTCCAGGCAGCCTTTGGCTTTGAGGCATGCCGAGAGGCCGAGCCAGGGGTGGAGATGGGAGACCACCTTCACCACATTGCCTTCGCCGTCGAAATAAATGGCGTCGATGGCAAAGCGCATGAAGCACATGTGGATGCTATTCGTCTTTTCCAGGAAAAGGCCGCGGCCTTCGGGAAGCTTCCTGCGCAGCATGAGGCCCTTGAAGCGGCCCCACCAGGAGGCAGCGATTTCTACGGTGATGGAAATATGTTTCTCTCCCTTCGTGAGAGTCCAAGCTTCTACTTTCATAGGTTCTCCTTATTTCTTATAAAAAAATCCCAGCCTTGGCCGCTGTTTCCAAAGCTGGAATTTTAAAACTCTCGATGCTTCACGCTACTGATTTAGTAATCAGTGATTAGTGATCACTGATCACTGACCACTGACCACTAATTACCAAACTACCTCTTCGCCATATTCTCCATGAGCGAGAGGAGGGACGGCACCAGGGTGACGACGAAGATAGCGGGGAAGATGCAGAAGACCAGAGGAAATATCATCTTCACCGGCGCCTTCATGGCTTTGGTGCGGGCTCTCTGGCGACGGACGGTGCGCATGTTGTCGGCCTGGATGGCCAGGGTGTCGGACATGGAGGCGCCGAGTCGCTCGGACTGGGTGACGGACATGACGAAGAGGTACATGTCCTGCACATCGCAGCGCTTGGCCATGAATTGCATAGAGCGGCGGCGAGTCATGCCCATGCGGACGTCGCGGAGCATGCGGGTGAATTCATCGATCAACGGGCCTTCCATGCGGTCCACCACCTTGCGCAGCGCCCCGTCAAAGGAAAGGCCGGCCTGTACGGAAATCGAAAGCAGGTCCAGCACGTCCGGGAGCTGGCGGGTGATGAGATTCTGCCGCTTCTTGATGATGTGATTCAGCACACCGAAGGGAAGCATGGCTCCGGTAAGGCCAAAGCCTGTGACGGTCAAAAGGTACTGCAGAAATGTCAGATGAGGCTGGGTCTGCACATAGTAGAAACCAAGACCCATCCCTACGGCCAGGCACAGGAACCAAAGACCGGCGAAGTGCACCACCTTCCACTCCCCTTGTTTACCGGCCAGCATGATGCGCCGCTCCATGAGCTTAGGAATGGCTGCCGGCGCAAAGTGGGAGAGCACCTCCATGAGCCTGCCGAAGAGAGCGCCTACAGTACGCTTCAGGAATGGGATGCGCCGAAGGTCCTCGGGATCCTCGTCCACCTCCTCCACCTGCTCCGAGGCGAAGGCATCCAGACGCCGCTTCATCTCGCGCCGGCTGCCCGAGGTCTTCAAAAGCACCAGAGCCAGTGCAATGAAAATAAAAATAGAAATGGCCAGGGCCAGGGAAAGAGCAAGCATGTGAATCACCGCCTAAAAGGTTCAAGGTTCAAGGTTCAAGGTTCAAGCTACCGCATTTTCCTTTGTCCTCGCCCGCAAGATACCGTTTTATTTTATAAATCCATATGGCGCGAAGCGCCTTTCTATTCTAAGAAATCAAGTGGCGGTTCTGCCGCCCCGTATACATCTGCGTCCTCACTGACGCCTTTCTGTTCTTTCTGTTCTTTCTCTTCCAAAGACCGTATCAATCCATTCAAAAGCCGGATAACAGTCTGCGCCTGTTCATACCACTCGCGAAGTGTTTTCTTGTCGAAAAAAGCCAAATCTCCACAAGCAATGATTTGGGATTCCAATTCATAGGCTGAACCTCTGGAATTATACAGAAAATGAATATAGTCTCTGTTACTTCCACGGCCCTGCCCTTCCGCGATGTTGGAAGGTATCGAAATAGAGGCCCTACGTATTTGTGAAGAAAGCGCATACTCCTCATTTTTAGGAAGCAGTCTTGCCAAAGCATAAGTCATTTTATAGAGTTTGCGCGACTCCTTATAAACCATTAAGCTTTTGTAAGTTCCCATCGCTTACTCCTATGAGATGCATCTTTTCGAAACTCGCGGCGCTTTTGTTTGTGCGCCGCACCTCCCTTGAACCTAAATACTTGAACCTTGAACCTTTTTTCAGTCGTCCCAATCATCTGTCGTGAGTCCCGAGGGCTTGAACATATCCTTTGGAAGCTCTACGCCGTGGATTTTGAATTTCGAGAGGAACTGGGGCTGGAGACCTGTGGACTCGAAGCGGCCGATGGCCTTGCCATTTTCGTCGAAGCCCTGCTGCACGTAGCGGAAGAGGTCTTGGAGGACGATGACATCGCCTTCCATCTGCTGCACTTCGGTGATGTAGGTGATTTTACGAGAGCCGTCCTGGATACGGGACTGGTGAATGATGAGGTCGATGGCCGAAGCAATCTGGCTGCGGATGGCGCGGACCGGCAGCTCGAAGCCGCTCATGAGCACCATGGTTTCCACACGGGAGAGCACATCGCGAGGACTATTCGCATGGGCGGTGGTGAGAGAGCCATCGTGGCCGGTATTCATGGCCTGCAGCATGTCCAGCGCTTCGCCGCCACGGACTTCGCCGACGATGATGCGGTCCGGGCGCATACGGAGGGCGTTCTTCACCAGGTCGCGGATGGTGATGGCGCCCTTGCCCTCGATGTTCGGCGGACGGGATTCCAAGGTCACCACGTGGGGCTGCTCGAGGCGAAGCTCGGCGGCATCTTCGATGGTGACGATACGTTCATCGCCTGGGATAAAGGAGGACAGCACATTCAGCGTTGTGGTTTTACCGGAGCCGGTACCGCCGCTGACCAGGATATTGAGTTTTGCTTTGACGCAGGCTTCCACAAATTTCACCATTTCCTTGGACAGTGTGCCGTAGGAAATCAGATTCTCTGCAGTGAGTGGCGTCTTCGAGAATTTACGGATGGTGACGCAAGGACCCAAGAGGGACAGCGGCGGGATGATGATATTCACGCGGGAGCCGTCTTCCAGGCGGGCGTCTACCAGTGGCGACGCTTCATCGACATGGCGGCCCAGAGGCGTCACGATCTTTTCGATGATGGCCATGAGGTGGGCGTTGTCATGGAACTGCGCCTGCGTCAGCGTCAGCTTGCCGCCGCGTTCCACATAAATTTTCTTCGGCCCATTGACCATGACCTCGGTGACCGTGTCATCCTTCAAGAATGGCTCGATCGGACCGAGCCCAAGGATTTCGTCGCAGATATCAGAAATCAGTCGGCTTCTTTCGCCGCGGGGCACAGCGAAGGGATCCTCTTCTACCACCTGCTGCACGTAGCGGGTGATGATGCTCTCCACCTCCTGGCGGGTGTGGCGGCCATCTAAGATTTGCTGCTGCTCCGCCGTCATTTCATCGACGATGCGGCGATGAATATTGATTTTTAAGCCCTGATAGCCATCTTCCTTCACCGCGCTGGTGCGGCCCGCAAAGATGGCGGCTTGTTCTTTCTTCACTCCGCCTTCCTGGCGGCCAAGACGTTCCAGCAGCTTCAACTGTTTCACCTTCCTGTGTGTATTGAGAAATTGAGAAATTGAGAAATTGAGAATGCGATTTCCTGCTTCGTCATAGCTAGGAGCCTGGAGCTCGGAGCTTGGAGCTTGGTTAGTGTCAGTAAGCATGCTTAGCAGTAAAGACGCGAGGCAGTTTACCCGCTTGTTCGCAATGTAGTTAAATGCCAAGTGTCAGAAGCCGAGCTCCAAGCTCCTAGCTAAAAGCTCCAAGCTATGACGAAGCAGCCAAGCGCGCCTTCCTCCTATGCGATGCTCCGCATCTTGAACCTTTTATGGATTCCTCCCGAAGAAGGTCCACATCTGTGTCAGCGGGAAATCCTTCTGGGGACCGGAGAAATTAGAAATCATAAGCTTTGTATCATGCCAGAGGTAAGAAATGAATTCCCAGCCGTTACCGGATGAAATGTACCAGCCAATGCCCACGATGATCGCCAGCATCAAGGCGTATTCGATCATGTCTTGCCCTTTTTGGTTTTTCATGACTTACCTCCTTTGGTTATGAAATTAAGGTTCAGGGTTCAGGGTTCAAGGTTCAAGGGGTGGTACGCCGCATCAATTCATATAGCGGCGT
>CAVKMC010000089.1:0-7642 GCA_963657285.1 Agathobacter sp. | reverse complement strand
GCCGCTATATGAATTGATGCGGCGCACCACCACTCCTCACTCCTCACTCCTCACTAAAAATATTCCTTATTGGCATACCTCCCTATTTCCTCCGATTTCCATCCTCCATTGGAATGAGAAGAAAATGGCATGGTTTTAAAATTCCTATCATATATTTTTAATTTTCAAACATAAATGCTATTCTTTCTCTGTCAGTTGTTCTTGGTTTAGAGAAAGGAGGTACAAGTGAAGGAAGAAAAGGGAGTCACGGAAGAAGAGCTGCTGCCTTTGATGAAGGAATGGGATAAGCGTTACTATTTCAACTTCATAGAGGCCGATAAATCGAATTATGGACTCATCAGTACGTATGGACACTATGAAGACTGGCAGCCGGTCAATATTGTGTATCCCGAAAAAGAATCCCGCTTCGTAAAAAAGGGAAGTAATGAGAATTTCTAAAGAGCAACTCTCTTAATAGAAAATCTGCTTTATGCAGAAATGGAAAATGTTCATCACAAATGGAGGATTTTGAAAAGTTATGGATTTCTTGATTGCAATGGATCCGGCAGTGAAATGTCTGCTGCTGCTCCTCGTCGTTGCTATCCTGTTCGTCACGGAAAAAATTCCGCTGGCAGTGACATCGGTATCTGCTTCGGTAGCCTGCTGGCTCCTGGGCCTCGTGGATATTAAGGATGTATTCGTAGGCCTTTCTGATTCCACCGTCGTACTCTTCGGCGGTATGTTCATCGTAGGCGCAGCGATGTTCTACACGGGCCTGGCCCAGGACATCGGCGCCAGCATCGTCAAGCTCTTTGGCACCAGTGAATTGAAGCTCATGATCGGCGTCATGATCATCGCAGCACCTATGTCGGCATTCTTGTCCAATACCGGCACCACGGCTTGCCTTATTCCGGTGGTCATCGGCGTCTGCAAAGAAGCGCACCTGTCTCCATCTCGCATCCTGATGCCGCTGGCCTTCGCAGCGGGCCTCGGCGGTACCTGCACCTTGATCGGTACCCCGCCAAACATCATTGCAAACGTAGCGCTCAAAACTGCCGGCATGCCGGAATTGCAGTTCGGTTTCTTCGAATATGCTTACATCGGTATCCCGATCACCTTATTCGGTATCCTGTACATGATTTTCATCGGCCGTCACATCCTGCCGGAAACCAAGGTAGACGACAGCTTCAAGGCTGACGATGTAGAGCAGGAAATCGAAGCCAATGAAACATCCAAGAGCAAGAAGATCATCTGCGGCGTCATCATGCTCGGCGTTATCATCACCATGGCTACCGACCTGATGCCATTGGAAATCGCAGCTGTCATCGGCGCACTTCTCTGCGTAGTCACCGGCTGCCTCACCGAACGTCAGGCTTATGATTCTATCGACTGGGTCACCATTTTCCTCTTCGCCGGCATGATCCCCATGGCTACCGCTATGAATACCTCCGGCGCAGGCAAGCTCATTGCCAGCTACACCGTAGCAGCTATGGGCGGCGACCCGTCCCCATACCTCATCACTGCCGTACTCTTCATCCTGGCAGTGGTACTGACCCAGTTCATGAGTAACACCGCTTCCAAAGCCCTCCTGTGCCCGGTCGGCATCGCCCTGGCTACCCAGGTAGGCGCTTCTCCGAGAGCTGTCCTCATGGCTATCCTCATCGCTTCCTCCTGCGCTTTCGCTACTCCTGTAGGTACTCCGCCAAATACTCTGGTACTTGGTCCCGGCAAGTATTCCTTCATGGACTATGTAAAGTGCGGCTCCGGTCTTGTAGTGGTCTGCCTCATCGTATCTGTCATCGTTATCCCGATTGTATGGCCATTCTTCCCGAACTGATCTGTTTTTTAACTGTACGAGTTTAGTGGTCAGTGATCAGGGCGCGCTTGGCGCTGGTGCATAGGGGGGGCGAGAATGCCGCGATGCATGAAATAGTATTCAAGGCGGCCCGATCGACGACTAGGTAAACTCATACGCTCATTGTCTCACATTGATTGAAACAGCAATAACATAACAATAACCTCCTTTAATACTTAACCGCCTTCCGGTATGGCTTACCGGGAAGGCGGCTTTTCTTTTGGGGAAAATAGTAGTTGGTAGTCAGTAGTCGGTAGTCGGTTCTCTTATTCCGCTGGTGCATACATAGAGATGAAACCGCTAGCGATTAAGTAGTCGGTAATCGGTAATCGGTAGTCAGGGCGCGTCTGACGCTAGTGCATACATACAGATGCCACCTCTATGCGTGTACCAGTGAAGTCGCATCTCGACTACTGATTCTGGGGCGATAGCGTTCCTGGCGGGAATGAGGCAGCAGTAATCGCGGCCTGACTACCGACCACCGATTACCGATTACCGATAACCGTATAACCGGTAACCGTGCGCACTAACGGTAAATGAATTGGTTATCGGATATACGGTTATAGTTTAACGGTCGCGAGGAAGTAGTCAAGCACGTACCGACTACCGACTACCGACTACGAAAGCTTTATCCCCGACTACCTTCTCCTTATGCTATAATGACAAAGACAATATTCGATTAGAAAAAAGGAGAGGCCATGAAATTACTCCGAGTGACGCTAGCGGGATTCAAATCCTTTGCGGACAAGACGACGATAGATTTTTCTGAGGGCATGACGGTGATAGTGGGACCCAATGGCTGCGGGAAGAGTAATATTTCCGATGCGGTGCGCTGGGTCTTAGGGGAGCAGAATGTGAGAAATATCCGCGGGCAGAAGGCGGAGGATATTATTTTCTCCGGCTCCGAGACCCGGGCGCCGAAGAATGGGGCCGAGGTGACTTTGGTCCTGGATAATAGCGCTCATGAGCTCGCTCTCGACACCACGGAGGTGGCCATCACGCGCCGGCTTCTGCGGAATGGGGACAGTGATTTCCAGCTGAATAAGCGGAGCTGCCGCCTGAAGGATATCCAGGAGCTTTTGGCGCCTACGGGGCTGGGAAAAGGGTCTCTGGCCATCATCGGGCAGAACCGAGTGGATCAGGTCTTGACCGCGCGGCCGGAGGAGCGTCGTCTCATTTTTGAGGACGTGGCCGGCATCACGCTGTATCGCATGCGGAAGACCGAAGGCCTTCGCAAGCTGGAAAAGACGGCAGAGAACATGGAGCGCGTGAAGGACATGGTGGCTCTTCTGGATGAGGAGCTGGTGCCGCTGAAGGAGGAAGCGGAGAAGGCGAAGATTTATAAAAAGCTGATGGAGGAGAAGAAGGCCATCGACGGGACCATGAGCCTTCTGAAGCTCACCTCGGTGCGCCGCATGATGGCGCGGTATGAGAATGAATTTCTTTCCATGAAGGATGAGTCGGCGCTTTTGGCGGCGAAGCTGGCGGCGGCGAGCCTGGCGAAGGAAAAGCTGGAGAAGGAGCGGCTCTCCCATCAGGAGGAGATGCGCTCTGTGAGCGGGAAGCTTGCCGACGCGCAGCAGCGGATGGAGGCTCTTCGCGGCGATTTCCGCGTGAAGGAGGAGACCCTTCGCTATGTGGAGGAGAAATTGAAATCCTTGGCAGAGGATGAAGAGGATCAGGCGGAAGCGGAAGCGGAGCTCTCGGAGGAAATAGAAAATGCCAAGGCGGAGCTGGCAGCGGCTAAGGCCGAGCTCGCAGAGGCCCAGGCGGCGCTGACCCAAAAGGAAAAGGAAAAGGAGAGTCTTGCGGCGGATCTGGCGAAGGCGGAGGAGGCCTATGCAGAGGTCCTTCGCATTTCCCGCGAAAAGCTGGCGGAGAAGGAGAAGCTGACCCAGCAGGTGCTTCATAAGAAGGAGGATCTGTCCCGCATTTCTTTGGAAATCCAAAGCGCAAAGGATACGGAGGGGGATCTCGCCCAGTCTATCGAGGCAGCCCGGGCGGCTTTGGCTTCGGTCAAGAAGGAAGCGGACGCGAAGAAAGAAAAGCTCTCTGCCGTGGAGGCGGAGGGGGCGAAGGATAGCCGCGCCCTGAAGGCGGCGCAGGAGGAGCGTTTCCATCTGGTGGGAGAGGAAGGCAGGCTCGCTTCTTCGCTGGCGTCCATCCGCTCGAAGCGGGACTACTTGGTACATGCGGATAAGGAGTACGCCAGCTTTTCCCGCACCACCAAGACCATCATGGAGAATAAGGAGCTTTTCGGCGAGGCGATTCATGGGGCGCTGGGGGAAATCCTGCGGGTGCCGGAGCGGTACACCGATGCGGCAGAGGCGGCGCTGGGCGGTCAGATTTCCTATATCGTCACCGACACCACCGCATCGGCAGGGCGCATTATTTCCTGGCTGAAGGAAAGAAATCTGGGCCGTACCACTTTTTATCCTTTGGAGTCCATGCATCCCCGCTATACAAATCGGGACGAGCAGATGGCGGCGAGGGAGCCGGGCATCTGCGGCATCGCGTCGGAACTTTTCTCCTGCCATCCTATGTACAAGGATCTGGTGGAGACGCTCCTGGGGCGCACGCTGATCGCGGAAAATCTGGAGGCTGCCCGGGCGGCAGCGAAGAAATATAATTATCGCCTTCGCATCGTCACCCTGGACGGCCAGCTGGTGAATGCCGGCGGCTCTATGACCGGCGGCTCCATGAAGAAGAAGGAAAATACCTATTTCGGAAGAAAGAAGGAAATCGAGGAGCTTACCCGCCAGGAAGAAACGTGGAAGGAAAAAATAGAAGCCCACCAGAAGGCGAAGAAGGAGAAGGAAGCGCTCTGCGATACGCTCGCTGAGAAGGTGAGCGCGGAGCGAGAGGCTTGGCAGGCGCTGAAGACGGACCTGGCGGCGCTCACGGCGCGGCTGGGAGAAATGGAGAAATCTCTCGCCGACCGAGAAAAACAGTGGGCCGAGAAGGAAGCGGCGGAGAAGCAGCTTTTGATTTCCGAAAAGGAAACGAAGGAGGCCCTTGCTGCCATGGAAGAAGCGCTCCTCTCTTATGGAGATCTGCCGGAGGTGGGCGAGAATGAGGAGTCCGATAGACTTCGCCAGCAATTAGATAAGAAAAATGAGGAAATCCTCGCCTTCCATGTGGCGCTCACGAAGGCTACGGAGACGGTGAGTTTCGGAAAGCGCATGGAGAAGGAGCGAGAGGATGCGCGGCAGGAGCAGGCCCGCGATCGGGCGCTCTTGGAAAAGGGAAAGGCAGAGAATGAGAAGGCGAAGGCGGATCTCACTCTCGGCCTTTCGGAAATCCAAGCGGCCTTTGCGAAGGCTGAGGCGTCCTGGCAGTCCATCCGCCAGACCCAAAGCGCCATGGAAAATCAGACCGATGATTTCACCATCCGCCTGAAGGAGGCCGATGAAAATTGGCGGAAGACCCAGGCGAAGGTGTCTGCCATCGAGCAGGACATGGCGGAGCGGAAGGGACGCATCGAGTATTTCAAGTCCCAGGAGGCAGACGTGCTGGCAGTGATGCGAGAGCGTGGTCTTTCCTTTGCCGCGGCCGAAGCGCTACGGGTGCCCGGCTCTATGGAAGAGCTCACCAAAAAGGAAAAGGATCTCACCGGCCGGATTTCCGCTTTGGGAAATTTCAATCACCAAGGCGAGGAGGCCTACCAGAAGCAGCTGGAGCGGCGGGCCTTCTATGAGAACCAGATCAATGACCTGAACCAGGCGCGGGAGGGTCTGGAGACCATCATCAGCGACATGGACCAGACCATGGAAACTCAATTCGCCGAAGCCTTCCGGGCTGTGAATGGAGAATTTGGACGGATCATGCAGATTATGTTCCACGGCGGCAGCGCGAAGCTGGAACTCACCGATGAGGCGCACCCACTGGACGGCGGCGTAGAAATGTACCTGCAGCTTCCAGGCAAGCGCCGCCAGCCGCTCTCTCTTATGTCCGGCGGAGAAAGGGCGCTCACAGTCATCGCGCTTCTGATTTCCTTCATGGCCTACCGCCCGGCACCATTCTGCTTTGTCGATGAAATCGATGCGGCCTTGGACGATGTGAACGTGGAGCGCTACAGCCGGATGATCGGGGACTATAAAAAGAAATCGCAATTCATCGTGATTTCCCACCGCAAGAAGACCATGGAATTCGCCGACACCCTCCAGGGCGTCACCATGGGAGAAAAAGGCGTGTCCAGCTTGATCACGGTGAAGATGGGGGACTATGTGGAGTAGTGATGAGGCGTGCTTACCTGCTCTCTCATAGCTAGGAGCCTGGAGCTGGGAGCTCGGAGCTCGGCTAGAGGCCCGTGGCATTCTAAGCGGTAGAGACGAGGGCTCTTAGTCGCTCATGCTATTAAATGGTAAGTGACACAGACAGAGCTCCAAGCTCCAAGCTCACAGCTCCTAGCTATGGCGAAGCAGGTAAGTGCGTCCTTATCCCTGCCTCGCTAATGGTAAAACGCTCTGCAACCCCTAGCGTCGTATTCGCTGGAAATGATACAATAAAAGAAAACCACAGGAGGACTGACATATGGGATTTTTTGATAAAATTAAAAAAGGACTCACCAAGACCAAGGAGAGTCTCATCCGCAATATCGAGAGCGTGGTCATCGGCTACGCTACCATTGACGAGGATTTCTTAGAGGATCTGGAAATGGTGCTCCTCTCCGGTGACATCGGCGTGCGCACCACGGACTACCTGATGCGCCAGATTCGCCGCGGCGTCACCGAGGGCACCATCCATCATACAAATGAAGTCATGCCTTTCATGGAAAAGACGGTGATGGAGCTCCTGAAGGATGAGACCATTGACCAGGAAAATACCCACCACCCGGAGGTGATCCTAGTGGTCGGGGTCAATGGGGTAGGCAAGACCACCACCATCGGCAAGCTCTCCGGCCGTCTCCATAAGGAAGGAAAGAAGGTGCTCCTGGCAGCGGCAGATACCTTCCGCGCGGCAGCCTCCGAGCAGCTCACCATCTGGGCAGAGCGCACGGGAGCAGACATCGTGAAGCATGCCGAAGGCGCCGATCCGGCGGCGGTGGCTTTCGATGCGGTATCGGCAGCGAAGGCCCGCGGCGCTGATGTGGTGATCATTGACACCGCCGGCCGCCTGCAGACCAAGATCAATCTGATGGAAGAATTGGCGAAAATCAGCCGCGTGGTGAAGAAGGTCATTCCCGATGCGCCGCACCAGACCCTCCTGGTCCTCGATGCCACCACCGGACAGAATGCCATCAGCCAGGCGAAAAACTTTGGGGAAATCGTTCCCTTGACCGGCGTGGTCTTGACCAAGCTCGACGGCACTGCCAAGGGCGGCGTGGTGCTCTCGGTCCATGAAGAGCTTCACGTGCCCATCAAATGGATCGGCCTCGGCGAGAGGGAAGACGACCTGGAACGCTTCCAGCCCAAGGACTTCGCGAAGGCACTCTTTGAGACAGAAGATCATATTTTGGGAGAGAGTACCAAAGTTTAGCTATATAACTGTCAGGGGTTAGTAATTAGTAGTCAGTAGTTAGTGATCAGGCGCATTTTCCGCTCTCCAACCATATTCCTTTGGAAGGGGGGGTTCAAATGAAATGCGAGGAGCCAACCTCCACCGCTTCGCGGTTCCCCTCCTTCCATAGGAAGGAGGTTACATTGCGGGAAGGCGCGCCCTGATCACTGACTACTGATCACTAATTACTAACCCCTATCATTTTAATGGAGGCAACCATGTACCAATACAAAGACCCGAAGACCGGATTTGTAATCCATGTGACGAAGAAGAATATCGCCCATATGTACATCCGCGTGAAGGAGGGCA